>CAZUUP010000492.1:0-4724 GCA_964623105.1 uncultured Akkermansia sp. | reverse complement strand
GACCACGGCCAACCCACCGCCCTCCTCACCCCCGGCCACCACCGCCTCACCGCCACTCATCCGCTCACCGGCGCCCAAACCCAAACTTGGATCGTGGTGAAACGGCTGTGAGCTGCCCGCCCCCGAAGCGCGTCCGTACCCGGGCGCAGCAACGTCCGCAGCCACGGACGTGCTGAGGCAAACCCGAAACCCCACGTGGGTTTCGGGCCCGCCTTTGTACCGCAGGTCTCCAAACCTGCGCTACCGGAGCGCACGACGAGCCATTGCAAAAGAACTGTGAAATATCCGCGTTAGCCGTACCCTTCAGCAACCATCCGCCAACATGAACACCCGTCTCCCCGTTCTTCTCATCGCGCTCTTTCTGTCCAATTTCTGCAACGTTTCACCAGCGGACGCCGCCGACGGAGCCACGCTCGAGGAGGAGATTTCCAAGGCCCGGCAACAGCTTGCCGAAGCGGAGAGCCGCCTGCTGCCGGAGGCCCGGGCGGCCTTCGAGAAAACGGCTCAAGCCACGCGCGACCGGCTCCGCACCGAGGAGGCGACACGACTCGGACGCGCGGCGTACTTCGCCCGGCAGATGCAGGAGGCGATGGTCTGGACCAATGTCGCGCGGGTTAAAGAATTGCTGACCGAGGAGCCGCCGCTGGCCAACGGCCGCGCCCCGGCCCGGACCATGCGCGTCCCCAAACCCGGCGAGACACTCCCGCCGCCCGCCTGGTTTTCGCCCAACGATGACTGGCTCTCGGCGGCGGCTTCGATGGGTAGTTCCGCACTGGTCAGCCTGCTCATTTCCCACGGAGCCGCACTGAATCCACCCGAATACACCCGGCACGACTCCCCGTTGCACCGGGCCGTACGCAAGGGGCACAAGGAGGTCACGGCATTGCTGCTCAAGGCCGGGGCGAAGGTGGACGCCGCCGGTGGCAACAGCGAATCGCCCCTGATGGCCGCCGTCGGACGGCAGCTCTGGTCCCTGCGCGCGCTGGGCGGTGTCGCACCCGACCACGAGCGCGCGCGCATGGAGGTGGTGGGCATGCTCCTTGATCACGGCGCGGATTTGTTGGCGACCAATATCTGGAGCGACGGTCGGTCGTCCTTCGATGTGGTCCTGGCGACCGACCGCACCGACTGGCTCGACGTGATGCTGGCCCACACGCGCTTGCCGTCCCGCCCGCTGCGCGACGGCGACACATTGCTGCACATCGCCGCGCGCTACGGCCGGGTGACCACCTTCGCCCGTCTGGCGGAACTTGGCATCGACGTAAAGGCCACGAATCATGCCGGTCTCACGGCATGGCACGAATGGGTCGTGAAGTCGCGCCTCACGGAAGACGCGCTGAATTTGTCCGATCCACCCGAGCCGTCCGGCTATTATCCAGTGCTCGCCCTGCGGGCTCCGCTCGACGCGTATATCCTCGCCGCCCTCGGCGACACCAATCGGCTCACGGCGGCCATGGCAGCCGATCCGGCGTTGCTCAATCGTCCCGGGCCGCGCGGACGCCACTTGCTGCACTGGGCCGCCGAGTGTGGCCGGAGCTCGTCCGTGATCCTGCTGTTGCAGCGGGGCGCGGAAGTCAGCGCCGCGGACCCGCTCGGGGAAACCCCGCTGCATCTGGCCGCCCAAAACGGCTACCCCCAGGTCGCCGCCCGCCTGCTCGCGGCGGGCGCAAAACTCGAGGCGCGCAATCAACGCGGCGAATCACCCGTCTCCCACGCCGCCGCCGCGGGCCAGCTTCCCGTACTGGAAGCCTTGCTGACCCGCAAACCCAACCTCTCAGCCGTGGGCGGACCGGGCTCCACTCCGCTGCATCGCGCCGTGGCCGCGGGACACCTCGTCATCGTCCGGCGACTGCTCGACGCCGGCGCCGCGCTTGATGCACGGGACGAAAACGGGCGGACCCCGCTGCATTTGGCGGTCAGTGGGCAGAACCTTCCCCTGCTCGAATTGTTGCTGGCCCACAAACCCGCGCTCGACCTGCGCGACGCCACCGGCACCACGCCCCTGGAATTGGCCCTCACCACCAAACAGCAGCCGCTCGCCGCCAAACTGATCGCCAGCGGCGCGCAGGCCGCGCCCGCAGCCGCGGGCGTCACCACCCCGCTGCACCTGGCCGCACAGAACGGCGACGTGACCCTGCTCCGCAACCTGCTGGCCGCCGGCGCGAACGTGAAGACCACCAACGAAGCGGGCGTGACCGCGTTCTTCCTCGCGGCGGCGAACGGACATCTGCCCGCCGCCGACCTGCTCTTGCTCGCCGGCGCGAACATCAATGAACGCGACACCAACGGGGCCACCGCGCTCCATCTCGCCCGGCAATACCGCCATCTCCTCCCGGGCGCGACCGTCGCGACCAACCCCGCTGCGTTTCTCAAAGAGTTTCGTCAACCCTCGGACGGCCGCGACCGCGACCGCGCGGAAATCCCACCCTGGCTCTACCTGCTCGCCGCCGGGGCGGATGCTTCCCTGACCAACGTGGCCGGCCGCACGCCGCTCCACAGTTGGGCGCGCTACGGCCCGGTTGTCTCCGGCGGCGCCGGCAACCCCTTCTCCATGTTGATCGCCGAATTGATCCGGGCCGGGGCCGGCGTTAACGCCCGCGACACGAACGGGTTCACCGCCCTGCACTACGCCGCCGGGGCCGGCAATCCCCAGTTCACCGACGCGCTCGTCAAAGCCCGCGCCGGCTTGGAGGAAACCAACCACCTCGGGCAGACGCCGCTGCATCTGGCCGCCGCCACCAACCCCGAGACCGTCGCCACTTTGCTCGCCGCGGGCGCGCGCATCTCGCCCGCGGACCAGGTCGGCGACACGCCGTTGCATCTCGCCGCCCGCGACTTCTACCGCCGGGAAGGGATCGTCCGGAACCTGCTCCGGCACGGTGCCGCGGCCCGGGTAAAAAACGCCAAAGGCGAAACGCCCGTCAGCCTCGCCCAAGGTTTCACGGGCGGTCTCCTACCCTTCCAACCGACCAACGCACCGATGGGCCTCGTGGAAACAATTCGCCGCGGCGACGTGAAGGCCGCACGCATCCTGTTCGAATGGGATCCCCAACTCGCCGACTCCTCGCCGGCCTACGGCATCCGGCCGCTGCACTGGGCGGCCCAAGCCGGCGATCTCGAAATGGTGCGCCTGCTCGTGGAGTTTGGCGCCAACGTCAATGGGCACGAGACGGCGACGGCGCGGGGTAGTGTTTTCCCCGGGCAGTCACCGCTCGGGCTCGCGGCCATGCAAGGACACAAGGCCGTCGCACGGTTCCTCCTCGAACGCGGTGCCGAGGCGGATCTCCACACGGCCGCCCGGCTCGGTTTTGTGGAACTGTTCGACCGCTTCAACTTCCGGGCCAGCGGTCCGCCCAAACACTCCACGTACTCCCCGTTGTTAATTGGCGGCACGACCAATCAATGGGACTACCGGACCGACCTGCCGCGATGGAACGAACCCCCGCTGCTGGCGGCCGTTCGCGCCGGCGAGTACGCCTCCGCCGAATTTCTGCTGCGCATCGGTGCCCCGCCCAACGACGGCGACAACTTCGGTCACACGCCGCTCTACTACGCGACCAAATCGGGGCGGACCAATCTGGTCACGCTCCTCGAAAACCATCACGCCAAATGGGACATGTTCACCCTCATCAGCCTGGGCGACACCAACCGGCTGGCGCGACTGCTCAGCGACACTCCGGCGGAATCGGACTCGGTGAATGAGTTCCTCCTGCGCCCTCTTGCATGGGCCGTGATAGAGGGTGAACTCGAAGCGGCGAAACTCTTGCTCGCGAACCCGGCGCCATTGCCCGACCGCTTGCTCGCACCCGCTCCCGTGGCCAAACCCGGGACGCCCCCCCTGATGATCCGCTGGGGGATTTATCGTCAGACGGCCACCCCGCCGGAAACCCACAACACCCTGCTGCATCTGGCCGCCATCTGGGACCGCGTGGACATCGCCCGCGTCCTGCTGGCCCGCGGTGTGAGCATCAACGCCGTGAACACCAACGGTCACACGGCCCTCCATTTGGCGGCCGCGTTGGGGCATCAACGGTTTGCGAAACTCTTGCTCGAACAAGGAGCGCTGCCCGACTACCGCCATGGATTGACCCTCGGCAAGGATCCCTCCGTCGGGGCCACGCCGCTGCACCTCGCCGCCTTTTGCCGCCAGCCGGAACTCGTAAAACTCCTGCTGGCCCACGGTGCCGACCGCACCGCAACGAACCGGAACGGTCAGACACCGCTCCACAACTTCCCGGGATTCCCGGCCTGTGACATCGGCAGAATTGTCGCCGTGCCCGGTCCCGCGGTTCGGATCCCGTACTCGGGGTTCAACCTCGAATCCTTTAACAAACTACAGGCTGCTCGCGACGAAATCATGCGTCTGCTCGCCGCGCCCACAATCACCACGAAGCGCGCGACCACACCCTGAGCGGTCCGCATTTTGTCCCGACGGCGAAATCGCGCGGAGCACGCCGTACGCGCTCCCAGCGGGGAGCGACGGCTTGTCACCATCAAGATTGAGGTCCAAGCAGTTCCCCCCGTCCCGGTACCCTCCATCCAGTTACCGGCACCCAGACCCAAACCTGGATCGTCGTGAAACGCCTGTAAGTCACCGCCACAACTCGCTTTGAAGCGCCGTCCATTTGGCGGCGGACCCGATCTATCCGGCCCCGCTTCCCGCAGGAATTCCCGTCTTGAGTTCGCGCCCGCCCGCCCTAACCTGCCGCCCGCTACCATGAACC
>CAZUUP010000491.1:0-4747 GCA_964623105.1 uncultured Akkermansia sp. | reverse complement strand
GGTTTGCATAAGGATTGGGGAAAATGAAAACAAACCCGGACTGGTTGGCAAGCGAAGATTTTGAAATTTTGCATACTTTTACTACCGACGCCCATGGCTCAGATCGGTGCATACGTATTCGCAAATGGGCGCTTGACCCGTATCTGCGATGGTTTCGTGCGCCTTCAGGAATGCGAGACTGGGATTGGGGAGCGCACGCGTCTCGCGTGCCGTCGTGTCCGTCGCGGACACGACGGCGTTCCCTGATCTAACCCGGCTGCGATTGGCGGCCAGGGTGTGGACGGGCGAAGTTTCCGGCGGGACGCCGGAAACCACACGCCGGAGGCGTGTGCTCCCCGGTGGCGGGGTGTCTTGGGGGGGGCGGGGTAGGAAGGGACGCGAAAAAGGTGGCTGAAGGGTGGGTGGGGCGTTAGGTTCGAGGGGATTCCAAAAGGGCTTTTATGGCGACGACCAATGGATCGGATGTGGGTGGGCTGCTGGCGCAGAGCGGGGCGCGGATCAAGCTGTCGGCGTTGTTGGTGGGGGCGGCGTGGTGGGTGGTGACGTGTCTGGGGGTGTGGTTTTTCCTGCTGGTGCTGGACAATCTGCTGAGTCTGCCGGCGGGCTTGCGGTTGCCGCTGGCGGTGGCCGGGGCGGCGCTGGCGGGAGTGGGTTTTTTCAAACGGGTGCTGCGGATTGCGGCGCAGCGGATGGCGCCGGAGCGGACGGCGGTGCTGTTGGAGCATAAATACAAGATCGAGGACAACGTGTTGATCAACACGTATCAGTTCAACGGGCGGGAGTTGAATCCGGCGGAGAAACCGTTTGTGGCGCAGACGGCGGCGCGGTGCGGGAGTTTGTTGCACCGGATCAAGCTGGAGGATTTGTGGGACCGGGAGGATTTGATCCGGTGGGGAATCGGGGCGGGGGTGGTGCTGGGGTTGTGGATCGGGTATGTGGCGATTTTCCCGAAGCACGCGTTCAATGCGGCGGGGCGGTTTGTGGTGCCGCTGGCGGATCGTCCGCCGGTGGCGTCGGTGGATTTGACGGTGCGGCCGGGAACGGACGTGACGGTGGTGGAGGGGGATAATCTGGAGGTGGCGGTGGAGGTGAAGTCGGAGAAGCGGGAGATGGGGATTCCGCTGCTGGTGTGGAAGGAGCGGGTGGGGAGCGTGGAGCCGGTGAAGTCGGCGGGGGAGAATGTGCCGTTGTTTGCGGCGCCGGGCGGGGGGAAGGGGAAGTACACGTACACGTTCCCGGAGGTGCGGCGGTCGTTTGCGTTCCGGGTGTTTGCGGATGATGCGTATTCGCGGAGCGTGCTGGTGAAGGTGAAGCCGTTGCCGCGTATCAAGGAGTCGTTTTTCCGGCTGACGTTGCCGGAGTATATCGGGCTGGGGGCGATCACGAATCCGGGGCCGCCGGCGTCGATCTCGGGCCTGGCGGGGTCCAAGCTGGAGACGGTGCTGGTGTTTGATACGGCGATCGAGGGCGGGTACATGCGGGAGGCGCACCGGACGAATCGTTTCATGCCGAACGGGCCGCGGTGGTCGGTGGCGACGACGATCACGAATTCGGGCGAGTATGAGGTGATCATGACGGGGGCGGGGTTGGCGAAGTCGGTGAGCCTGGCGCGGGGGGCGATCCGGATGGACGCGGACCAGGCGCCGGAGGTGGATTTTGTGACGGACGACCGGAACCGGGTGGTGACGATGATGAGCAAGCTGAAGCTGGAGGTGCAGGCGCGGGATGATTACGGACTGGCGAATGTGACGATTGCGCTGCGGGCGGCGGATCAGCAGACGGATTTGAAGGTGTTGAAGAAGTGGACGTATCTGGGGCCGCCGGGGAACAAGGGGCCGGTGAAGGAGGCGTTTGTGCTGGAGATTGACCCGAAGACGTTCCAGCCGGACATCAATTATGTGATCGAGGGACTGGCGTGGGATTTCCGTCCGAATGCGGCGCCGGCGAAGGCGCGGCCGATTTTGCTGCGGGTGAAGTCGTTGTCGGAGTTCAAGCTGGCGGACGCGGATCCGCTGGGGGGGGCGATTGCGAGTTTGCGGCAGACGATTGCGGCGCAGAAGAAGGCGACGGACCTGACGGCCAACGTGAAGACCTACCTGGAGGAGGTGTTGCAGAAAAAGACGCTGGAGGCGCGGCAGAAGTCGATGGCGGGCTTGCAGGCGGACGCCTATTTCTCCGGGCAGACGACGATCGGGGAGTTCAAGAAGAGCGGGGAGGGGACGAATTATGTGGCGCGGTTGAAGCCGCTGGTGGATGGCGAGATGAAGCTGGTGCTGGAGGATGTGCCAAAGATCACCGGGAAGGAGCCGGCGGCGATTGCGGGGCGGCTGGCGGCGATCGAGAAGCGGCAGACGTTCATCCTGGAGGAGTTGATGCAGATTCTCGGGAAGATCGCGGCGGGGAAGGAATCGCAGGGCAAGACGAACGAACTGGCGAAGGACACGGAGCTGCCGCCGGACATTTCGAAGGAGGATGCGGCGAAGGGTTTGCGCGATGACATGAAGAAGTTCATCGCGGAGCAGGAGCGGTTGCTGAAGAAGTCCAAGACCTTGATGGACCAGGGGCCGGAGGATTTGTCGAAGGAGGAGAAGGATGCGCTGGTGGGTGAGTTGGCGCGGGAGGAGGGGAAGCTGGCGAAATTCCTGGAGGACAAGATCAATGATTTCAGCAAGCTGCCGCAGCAGGATTTTGCGGATGGCGCGGTGGTGAAGGAGGCCAACGAGGTGTTTCAGGAGGTGAAGAAGGCTGAGGAAGCTCTGTATAACAAGAACGTGGAGATGGCGGTGCCGGCGGAGCAGGGCGGGCTCGAGAATGCGAAGAAGCTGGTACAGAATCTGGAAAAGTGGCTGCCGAACGCGAAGGACTCGATCAAATGGAAGATGGAGGAGGCCAATGCTCCGGCGGACATTGCGATGGCGGAGCTGCCGGCGGAACTGGAGGACATCGTCGGGGACCTGTTGGACAAGGAGGAGGAGATGATGGACGACGTCGAGGATGTGACGAGTCCGTGGATGGACTCGATGGACAAGGGGGCGGGGTGGGACGCGGCGGATGGGAATATTTCGAGTATGAGCGCGAAGGGGGTGACGGGTAATCAGCTGCCGAACAAGCAGGAGATTGGTGGTCGGTCGGGCGAGGGGCGCGAGGGGCGCAGCAGCGGGCAGATGGTGGAGGAGACGGCCGAGGGCAAGGGCGGGCGGGAGACGCCGACGCGGGTGAGTCCGAGTCCGTTCGAGCCGGGGCAGGTGAAGGATTCGAACAAGGAGGCGAAGGGCGGCGCGACGGGTGGCGGGAAGCAGTCGGGGTTTGCGGGCGAGGGGTTGCGGGGGAATCCGCCGCCGCCGTCGGATTCGAGCAAGCTGCCGCGGTTGGCGGAGGCGCAGGCGAAGTTGCGGCAGGAGGCGGAGATGATTGCATTGAAGTTGCGGAAGTTCAACGTGCCGACGGGTGATCTGGAGGCTTCGATCAATGCGATGAAGCGGATGGAAACGGCGATGGCGAAGAAGAACGGGCTGGAGGTGCGGCGGTCGTTCAGTCAGGCGATCAACGGTCTGAGCGCGGCGAAGAAGACGTTGCGGGCGGAGGCGACAGTGAACCGGGAGAAGGCCTCGAAGCTGCCGGGCTGGCAGCGGGATGAGATTCGCACGGGTTTGAAGGAGGGGGTGCCGAAGGGGTATGAGCAGATGATTGGCGAGTATTTCCGGACGCTGGCCGAGAAAAACAAATGAGGCGGGCGGCGGCGGACGGTATGATGGCGGGCAAAACAACAGCAGGCCGCGGGACGAACTGGATTATGAAACTGGGATGGCTGGCGGTGGCGGGAGCGGTGGGGATGTGGACGGGGAGTTGGGCGGGCGCGGCGGAGCCGGCACCGGCGGGGTTGATTGTGAAGAATGGCGGCTTTGAGACGGTGGATCCGGCGGACAAGGAGAAGCCGCAGTTTTGGGACCGGGTGGATGGCTTGGGGGTGCAGTGGACGGAGGTGCCGGGGGATGACAAGGGGCGGGCAGGGGTTTGGGGAGGGGGGGGGTGGGGGGGGGGGGCGGGGGAGGGGGGGGGGGGGGGTGGGGAGGGGGGGGGAGGGGGGACGGGGCATCCGGATGAACACGGCGGTTTCGGAGCGGGATTTTGTGGCGCAATGCAAGAAGGTGGGATTGGAGAAGTGGGTTTTCCCGGATGCGGCGGCGAATGCGATCGCGGAGACGTACGGGCTTTCGTATTACTCGGATTCGATTCCGGTGGTGAAGGGGCAGAAGTACAAGGTGACGGCGATGTATCGGGGGCCGGGCGGGGGGGCGAAGGTGTGGGTGCGGGCGTACGGGATGTTTCAGGGGGAGATGCGGCGGCGGTATGAGGCGCAGTTCTCCTGCACGGGCAACCCGAACACGTGGACGGAGAACTCGATGGAGTTCACGCCTTCAAAGATGCGGGATGTGACGGAGATGAAGGTGATGTTGTATGCGTATTATCCGCCGGGGGTGTATTGGTTTGACAGTGTGAAGATCGAGCCGGTCGGGGAACCGGCGACGGGAACGCCAAAGAAGTGAGGCTGGCGAGGCGGGCCGGATGCGGTGTTTCTTAGCAGCGCAAATTGCGGCTGGGGGATGCGCACTTGATGAGGCGGGGGCGGGGCCGGCTCAGGAGGCGGGGGTGGCGAGGCCCGTGATTTCCACGGTGAGGGCGCAGACGTCATCGCTGAAGCCTGTGCCGAGGGCGAAGGATTGGACTTCGTGGAGAAGGGCGTCGA
>CAZUUP010000490.1:3675-4752 GCA_964623105.1 uncultured Akkermansia sp. | reverse complement strand
CCGCCCCAAGCAACGGCCCAATCGCCCCCCCCACCCCCTCCAGCACCCCCGCCTGGGCCCCCGCCCGAGCCGCCGCACCCGCCACACCGTACGTCACCTCGGCGCGAGCCGTTGCCGCCAAAACCAGCCCGCCAATGAACCACAGCGTTCTCACCTCGGGAACCCTAGCCGCAAACTTCCCGTTCAACAATCTCCCTCTACACCACCCCAACCTCAGACCTCCGCCCACTCCCGGCAGCCACCCCGATCCCGCACCCGAAACAAGCGATGCTGGACGCCCACCCCGTTACTACCTAACCTCCGCGCCATGACACTCGAAGATCACGTTGGCGACATCCTCGGCAAAGCCCGCAAATCCGCGAACCTCGGCCCCGAAGCCGCCGCCGCTGCCGCGGGATTGAGTCTCGCCGACTATCAAACCCTCGAATCCTCAGGCAAATCCCCCCGACCCGCCAACTTCGCCAAACTTGCCCCCCTGCTCCGTCTCAACGCGCCCAAACTCGAAGCCATCGCCCGCGGTTGGCTCCCTCCCGCCATCGACCTCTCCCCTTGGCGCGAACTCCGTCAGATCGCCACCACCGAGGGCGGCAACACCGTCAACTGCTACCTCATCTGGGACGAAGTCTCCCGCGAAGCCGCCCTCTTCGACACCGGCTGGCACGCCGCCCCCATCCTCGAACTCCTCACGGAAAACCAGCTCCAACTCAAACACCTCTTCATCACCCACACCCACACCGATCACATCGCCGCCCTCGGCCCCATCCGCGAACGCTTCCCCAAGGTCAAACTCCACTCCAGTTCCAAAAACGCTCCCGTCGATCAGCGCACCCGCGCCAACGACTTCATCCACCTCGGCAGCCTGCGCATCACCTTCCGCGACACCCCCGGTCACGCCGAGGACGGCGCCACCTTCGTCATCGGCACCTGGTCCGAAGACGCCCCCCACGTCGCCGTCGTTGGCGATGCCATCTTCGCTGGCTCCATTGGCGGCGCCCGCGAACACCTCAACCTCGCCCGCGAGAAAATTCAGCAACAAATCTTCAGCCTCCCCGCCGACACCCTCATCTGCCCCGGCCA
>CAZUUP010000490.1:0-3575 GCA_964623105.1 uncultured Akkermansia sp. | reverse complement strand
CCGCGAAGCATTCGGCACGGGTAACCGTCAGTAATTGTTGCCGGACACAACCGTTGGTTCGCCGCAGAGGAAATTATGCAAACAGCCAGCATGGCTCCCGCCCCCGAAAGGATCCCGCTGCCTTTCTTTCGTCATCGTGCCCGGCACCTTGACGCCGCCTCGTCCTGCGACTGACCCACTCACCCTTTCGATCTCCATGCTTCCCCCCCAAGCCCCTCCCGCCGCCCCCGCAGCCAGCCCGGCTGGCCCCATCGCACCTGCTCCGCCCCCGCCAAAACCCTTCCGCATCCTGCTTTCCTGCGTCGCCGACGAATTCCTCAAGACCCAGCCGGACGACCCCACCGTCTTCGAATCCTACCGCGACTACCTCGCCCGCGAACTCGCCGCCGCCGGCCTCGAAATCATCCTCGCCGATGAGATCCCCGCCGGCTCCACCGACCGCCTCCAGGCACTCGACGAAGAAATCGCCCGCTGCGACCTCGTCCTCCACCTCGTCGGCGACATGCCTGGCGAAGCACCGTCGATCGAAGAAGTCGCCCGCCTGCTCAAACGCCGCCCCACCCTCTTCGCCGGCAAACGCGCCCTCGCCGCCCGCCTTCAGGAAACCACCCCCATCACCTACACCCAGTGGGCTTGCTACCTCGCTTGGGAAAACAAAACCGAACGCCTCGTCCTCTACGCCGCACCCGAAGCCCTCCGCTCCCCCGCCGCCATCCAGGAGGAAATCCTGCTCATCCAGCAATTCCGCCACCGGCAGATCATCGCCAGCATGGCCGAACCCTGGAGCACCTTCCGAGGCCACGACCACCTTTGCCGCAAACTTTGGCTGAATCTCATCCGCCGCGGCCTTGTCCCCCGCACTGCCCCCGTACCGAACACCGCCCCGCCCAAACCCGCCAGCACGCTCACCCCGCGTACCACCGCCGAGGCCGTTGTCCCCCGGCTCAAGACCACTGCCACCTTCACCGGCGCCGAAGGCTATCTCCGGGTCCTCCTGACCCTCGCCCGCGAACACGGTGTCGTCCTCCAGCGCATCGTCCAACTTCTCGACACCCATCTTACGGAAACCCAACAGGCTGCCGCTGAAAATTCCGGCGTTCCCTACCTGCAAAACTTCGCCTTCGCCCGCGTCGCCGCCGGCGAATTCGAAGCCGCCATGGAGACCGCCACCGAGGCCGCCGACCTCGCCGAGCGCCTCATGGAGAGCGACCCCGAAAACGCCATCGCCCATCGCCAGGCAGTGCTCGATGCCTACACCCTGATGTCCGACGCCGCTCTCGCCGCCTGCCAACCCCAAGCCGCCGTCGAAGCTCTCGTTCAAGGCAACCGCCTCATCTCCCTTCCCAACGAACCCCTTTTCTGGGCCGACTACCACTGCCGCCTCGCCGACCTCTTCCTCCTCATCGACCGCCCCCACGAAGCCGAGCCCTACATCACCACCATCGCCACGCTCCGCGAAAAACTTGGCGGTGAAACCCACCCCAAATTCGCCGAGGCGCTCACCCTTCACGCCCGCCTCCATCACCAACTCCGGCAATGGCCGGAACTCGCCACTGTCGCCCGCCGCATCATCCGCATCCAAAACACCGTCCCCGCACCCCGCCGCACTTTGATGCCCCAGGCGTTCACCCAACTCAGCACCGCCCTCCTCAAACAGGGCCTCCTCGACGAGGCCGAACCCGTCCTCCGCCAGTCCCTCGCCCTCCACGAACAAACCCGCGGCCTCGCCCATCCCGAGACCATCGCCATCGTCAACAACCTCGCCGGCGTCCTCCACGCCCGCGAAGCGCTCGCCGAGGCCGAACCCCTCTACCGCCGCGCCCTCGCCGGCTTCGAGCAGGTCCACGGTCCCGACCACCCCGAAACCCTCGCGTGCCTCGGCGACTTCGTCGAACTCCTCAACGCCCGGGGTGACCTCGCCGCCGCCGAATCCCTTTGCCGCGAAGCCCTCACCCGCCGCGAACGCACCCTCGGCCCCGACCACCCCGACACCCTCGCCAGCCTCAACAACCTCGCCTACCTCCTCCGCTCCAAAGGCGACCTCGCCGCCGCCGAACCCCTCTTCCGCCGCGCCCTCGAAACCTGCGAACGCGTCCTCGGCCCCAACCATCCCGACACCCTCGGCACCGTCCACAACTTTGCCGGACTCCTCGACGCCAAGGGCGACCTCGACACCGCCGAACCCCTCCTTCGCCGCGCCGTCGCCGGTCGCGAAAAAGCCCTCGGCCCCGAGCACGCCAAAACCCTCGGCAGCCTCAACAACCTCGCCCGCCTGCTCCACGACAAAGGCAACCCCTTCTCCGCCGAACCCCTCGCCGTCCGCGCCTTCGAAGGCGCCCGCAAAACCTTCGGCCCCAACCACCCCAACACCAAGATCATCGAGGAAAACCTCGCCGACATCCGCCGCAGTCTCGCCGGCAAATCCAAGGCCATCCCCGTCACCCCCTTCGCCGCCGTCCCCGTCTGAACCGCAACCATCCCGTGGCCGCCGATCGGACGCCGCGCCCTCGTCACACCACTGCCTTCACCCCGGCATACAAATCCGGGAAATCACTCTCCCTCACCGCCGCCCCCACACCCAAGCAGCCGCCGCCAGCAACCCCAGCGCCAATCCCCCCAGCCACCACCACCGCGCCCCCGCCCCGCCCCGCCCGCCCCCCGTCGATTCCGCCTCGATCGCCACCACCTCCACCTGGCCGCCTCCATTCACCTCCGCACCGCCCGCACGCCCCGCATTCCCCTTCCCCAAACCTTTCCCCGCCCCCGTCAAATCCCCCACCCCATCACTCTCCCGCCCCGGCGCCAGCATCGGCTTGAACAACCGCTCCCAATCCGCCGCCACCAACAAATCCACCCCCGGATTCTGCTCCTTCACCTCGCACGAACACGATCCGATCAAAAACGACGCCGCCTGATCAATGTTCTCGTGATTGATCCCCTTCCCGGCCAGCGCGTACAACACCCGTCCCCGCCCAAAAACCGGAAACACCAACGGCTCCGCCACCTCATGCAAATCCGCCTCGCTCCCCACCAGCATGTTCACCAGCGCCTGCTCGCCCGCCGCCGTCCGCCCGAGCCGGACCGTTGAAAACCCCAGCCGCAACTGCCCGTCCGCCCCACTCACCACATCCTGCGGATCCAGTTTCGGCAACTTCAGCACTGAACTCAAATACGCCAATCGCTCCCCCAAAACCTTCGCCGCCTCGTCATCCCGCTGCTTGTCCCCCACCTCCAGCAACACCCACACCACACTGTCCCCCTGCGTCAACCGCCGCACCAAATCCCGCCGCACCGGCGAATCCACCACCGCCCGCAATCCCGCATCCCCCAGCGGCCCCGCCCACACCAACCCCGGCAGCCGCGTCACCCGCGGAAACCGCACCGTCACCCACGGCAAAGTCGCGCCCTTCTGTTCCTTCCACACCGCCGCAGCTTCCGCGTCCACCTCCCGCTCCAGATCCACCATCCGCACCTCCACATTCGCGCTGCCCCCCCCCCCCCCCCCCCCCCCCAACCCCCCCCCCGCCCCCCCCCGCCCCGCCCTCAACCCCCCGCGGTGAAAAACCATCGCCCCC
>CAZUUP010000489.1:0-4759 GCA_964623105.1 uncultured Akkermansia sp. | reverse complement strand
GGCGGTTGCCGATGTCATCGAAGCCGTACTCGAACTGCTGCCCGGCGACGGGGGTACCGTCGGACCAGAAGCGCTTGCCGAAGGTTAATTGGCCAAGGGTGTCATACTGATATATCCAGTAGGAGGCGTCGGCGTGGGTGGTGCGGGTGCGTTGGTTGGCGGAGTTGTAGTCGTAGGAGAAGGAGGAAAGGGCCGAACTGGAGTTCGGCCCTCCGGAGGCAATCGACGTGAGGCGGTTGAGGGCGTCGTATTCTTTGGTGGTGGTCATGCGGGGCTGCCCGTTTTGGGTGAAGGCAAGCTGGCTGACGAGCGGGGCTTTAGATATGCTCTCCAAAAGGATCATTGAAATGGACGAATCCCACCGGGAACAACTGAACCTCCAGAAACATGAACGTTTAGATCGTCGGCAATAGCCAAACAAATAGACACCAGAGCGCGACCAGAATCCCTGCAATCGCTAGCTTTCCGAAGGACTTTATGAACGCTACGGAAGATAAAAGAAGGGAGATCGCCCCATAGAACATAACTCTGAGAGGAAACCCGTTGAAAAACGAACTAATTGTTTGCCCCTGAGTCTGGCCCCAAAGAACTGCTAAAGATAAGGTCGCACATGCAATTACTAGAATCCGGTATAGACGTTTGAGAATGATTGGGGGGTTATGTTTTTTTACTTGCATTTGACTACCTCCGAATATCCACAAAGCCCTGGAGCTAATGCCTGAGCGTCCTCATCAATGCAGGTGATCCGAATATTAACCTGACCGCACATACAATCACCAAGCTTGCAAATATTCTTTGCCTCAGCTTGGGCGGCAGTTAGCGCCAATTGCAATTTCGATTTGAAATAAACCTTCGCAAGCAAATCCATCGATGCCGGGAAAATAGGATGTTGGGCTTTTGGCATTCCTGGAACACCAAAACCTAATTTTAGGCTCATAGCATTCAGTCCATCCATGCCACAACCAACGAATCCAATCTTTTCGCATGCCTTTCGCTTCTCAATCTTCCCCTTGAATTCGATCTGGTAATTGCCCTCCAATCCGCTGTCTGGTATTGGCGTTTTTTCATCATCCGCGGTATTGTGCCCGCCGAATATTTGGATGCGCCCTATTTTCAATCCGAACATGTCAGAGGAGTTTATTGGGTTGCTCTTCACGAACACGAAAATATTCAAACCGCCATCCTCTCCAATCGGATCCCTGCTCGTCCACCTCCCCATCCCCCCGTCATAATCCCGATACAGATATTTCACGCGGCGGGTGACATCATCAGCGAACTGGGTGCTGAAGCGGAGGGAGTTGGCTTCGGCGGCGGGGCCGGTGGCGCGGAGGGTGTTGCCGAAGGGGTCGTATTCGTAAACGGCGGAGAGGCCGGTGCCATCGGCGCTCACCAAGGCCGCCACATTCCCATTCCCGTCAAAACAGGCGAAATGCGTTCCGTTGCTGCCAAGACTTACTGCCAGCAAACCGCCCACTCCACCCGCACCCTGCATCGTGCCGCTGAGGTCGAGGCCGCGGAGGTAGGTTTGTTCGGGTTGGTTGCTGCCATTCAACACAGCCAGCAACACCCTGTCATCCCACAGGAAACGATTGGTGGATTGCGGCACGTAGCTGTTGCCATCCCACGTCGAAATGATCCGCTGCGCCCAGCGGCCGTCGGGGAGATGGGTCCATTCCTGTCGCACGCGGGAGGAGGCGGGGGCGGTGGTGAGGCTTTCGGTCGTGAGCAACCGGTTCTCGGCATCCCAGGTATAAGTGAAGCGCCCGTCGGAGGTCGTGTTCCCATCTGCATCGTAGGTGAAGGTCTCGGGGGTTTGCGGCACCAGCACATTGCCGGTCTTCGTGGCCACGATGTCCGCGCCGTTTGTCCCGGCTCCGGCGAGCACCGCCACGTTCGTGATGCCCGGCCACACGGCGGCACTGCTGTTGTCCACGGAAACTTCTTTGCGGAAATACGGGCCTTTGCGGTAGGTGCTCTCGTTGTTGACCGTCACGGTTGCGCTGCTGTTCGCGGAGCCGAGCACCTCCACGTAACCGCCCACGGTGCGGTTGGTGTATTGGTTGAGCAGGTTGGCCCCGTAGGTGTTGGTCCGCAGGCTGGCCCCGGACTGGTTGCCACCCGCAGCCGTCTGTTTCCGGTTCCCGATGTCGTCGAACGCATACTCGAACTGTTGCCCGGCGACGAAGGTGTTGTCGCTCCAGTATTTCTTCCCGTTGGTCACCTGCCCGAGGGCGTCGTAGCCCCACGACCAGCGGGTGCTGTCAACGTTCGTCACGGCCACGCGCTGGTTGGCGTCGTTGTAGGCGTAGGCGAAGGAGGAAAGCGCCGAACTGGAGTTCGGCGCTCCGGAGGCGGTGGCGGTGCGCCGATTCAAGTAGTCGTAGCGGTTGGTGCGGGTCATGCGCGTGGTGGCGTTTTGTTGGAACACGATAGTATCCACCAACGGCGAGTTGGCAAGGTAGGCGTACGTCGCTGAGTTGGTGCCGTCGCTCACGGTGCTCAAACGTGACGCCGAATCATAAGAGTAAATGGTTGATGAGTTTAAGGGTTGAAGGGTTAAAGACGAACGGCGCAAGGAGGCGTCGTAGGTGTTGGTGATGGAGAGGCCGTCGAGGACGCTGCCGGAGTAGGATTCGGCGAAGAGTTGGCCGGCAGGGCTGTAGGCGCGGGTGTGGGCATGGCGGACAGGCTGAACCCGGGCGGCGCGACGAAGGTGCTGCCGACGCCAATCCCGCCCCCCTACCTCGCCACCGTTGCCCGTTGCTGGAGCCATTGCATGTCGCGGTCCCTCGGGCTGGTGTGGACCCGCGGGATGGCCATGCCTTCCGGCGGGGTCGTGGTGTCCTCCACCCAGCGGTGCAATTCCGCGTGCCCATCCGCAAAGCTCATCCCCGCTGCGCCGCGATGATTCTCCGCGGGGTAATCCACGATGATGTAGGGATTTGCCGCCGCCTGACCGGTGATATCGCCGGTGTTGGTCACGTCCACCACAAAGTAGGGATCATTGATGCTATCAGAGCGTTCGTCGATGAAGACAAAGATATTGTCCGGCGCGCGGATGCTGCTCCGGTCCCGATAAGTGACATAGTTCGTCGCCTTCCCGGCCGTGAAATTCGGCAATCCCGAATCGTTCGTCGGGTTCAACCAATGATTCATCCCCACGCTTCGGACATTGATGCTCTTGTCGGCCGGGCACTTGTAAGCCTTCACCGACGACAGGTGTTCGGTCAGCAACGACTCACGCGCATCCGTCAGCAGGTTCAGGTTCGTCCGCTCATTGCCGACGCTCATCGCGCCCGCGACCCAATTGCTGCGCACCCCGGGTCCGCCCATCCAATTCTTGTTCGGCGGCAACCGGTCGTCATGCGCATCCGCATACATCTGCCAGGCCAGCGCAAGCTGCCGCTGATGATTCAGGCATTCCGCCTCGAGCGCCTTGTGCTTCGACTTCCCGAGCGTCGGTAGCAGCAACGCCGCCAGCAGCCCGAGTATCCCGATCACCACCAGCAACTCCACCAGCGTAAAGGCCCCTTCCAGCCACGCACGGTTCCCCGGCGCGCCGCCAGCCATCGCCCGTCCCTCGCGATTCCCTCTCATGCCGACGCCTCCTTGACCGCCTTATCCTTCGGCGCGTCAGTCACAGACGGCTTTTCCTCCCGCAAACACCAGAACGTCCACGCCCCTCCCACCAACCACACCGCGCCCAACGGGGCCAATACCCAAAAGCGCTGCAATCCCAGCGCCGCCCCGAGGTTGCTGTTGAACACCCCGCCCGACAATGCCGGCCAGAAAAACTCCCGCCACGGTGCCGACTCCCGGCTCGGCACCACCACCAATCCCACCGCCGCCGGCACGAATGCCAGCGCCACCGACGCCGCCACCAGCAACGCCCCCAGCCGCGGCGCCCGTTGCAACCCCAGCGCCACCGGCACCGCCAGCAGCGGCAACAGCGGCGCATAATACCTCGCGCTCACCGTGCCCCCCGCCCGCGGGTCGTAATACCCCGCCATTACCACCACCTGCAGCACTGGCACCAGATAGCACAACCAGAAAATCCGCCGCGACCGCGCGAATAACTCCCCGTAACCCACCGCCGCCAGCCACACCACCGGACACCACCGCAGAAAACCCCGCACCGCGCCGAACAACATCTCATACCCATTCCCCAGATTCGGCGGAAAGGTGATCCCATACAGCCCCCGGTTCATCCCCTTCAACACCGCCTCATGCCCGTAACCGATCGTGAACGGCGTCCCAAAACACGCCCAATGATACGCCGGTATCAGCAACAACGGCGGCACCGCACCCCACGCCACCCGCCACACCCCCAGCCGCCCGTTCCGCTCCCACGCCAGCCAGAGCAAGCCCCCGCACACCAGCGCCGCACTGTATTCGCAGGCCATCGCCCAACCGCAACAAAACCCCGCCAACCACTCCCGCCACGGTACCAATTTCACCTCGCCTCCCGCTTCTCCATCCTGACTCCCGACTCCCGACTCCCGACTCCTGACTCCTGCTTCCCGCCTCCCCAGCCCCAGCGCCCACAACGCCACCGCCAGCAACCCCGCCACCCCGGCATGGGAGAAATAAGTCGTCGCATAAATCATCGGCAGGCTCCCCAGCGACATTCCCAACGCCACCAGCAATGCCACCCGCCCCGGCACCCACGCCCGCAACAGCAGGAACATCCCCACCCCGGCCAGTGCCCCGAGCCACGCCTGCGACCCCGCGCAACCCACCCAGCTCGACACCAACCAGC
>CAZUUP010000488.1:1939-4770 GCA_964623105.1 uncultured Akkermansia sp. | reverse complement strand
TGAAATCTACCATCGCCGTCTGACGTGACGCCATGAACTTCCCCCCGCAAACCCCCGCCGCCGTCCGCACCGCCGTCACGGCCTACTCCACGCGCCACAAATTCGTCACCATTTACACGCTCGCCGGCTTCAGCATCGGCACCCTCTCTCTCATCACCCTCGCCTACCTGCTCACCGATCGCTTCGTCGAAATGCCGGTCCTTCTCCGCGCCACCGGCCTGCTGCTCGTCGTCGTCGCCGCCGCCATCTTCCTGCCCCTTATTCTGCGCGCGCTGCTCCGCCGCGAACCCCCGCGCGCCATTGCCATCCGCCTCGACGCCGCGCTCCCGCAAAACCAGGACCGCTGGGCAACCGCTCTCGAACTCGCCTCCGCCCCCGCCGCCACCACCGCGCAACCCGCCTCCCCCGAACTCGTCGCCCGCCTCCTCCGCGACACCGACGCCAACACCACGCCCGCCGCTGCCACCACCGTCGTCCCCACCCGCACCCTGAAGCTCGGCGCAATGTTCCTCGCCCTCGTCCTCGCCGCCCTCGCCCTCGTCGCCACGAGTTCCCATTTCAATTTCCGCCTGCTCCTGCAGCGCTTCCTGAATCCGTGGGCGAACCTCCCCCGCGACAGCACCACGCAAGTTCACTTCCTCAACGTCAACCAACACACCGCCGAAAACGGCCGCGTCCCCGATGCCGCCTGGCGCGTGTTGGAAAACGACGTCTTCGCCCTCTCCATCGCTCTCGCCCGCCGCAACCAAACCACCAACACCGCCGCGTCCACCGCCGCCCCCGACCCCACCCCCCGCATCGAAATCCTCCGCCCCGATGGACGCCTCATCTCCCAGGATTTCCTCCGCGCCGGCCGCGCCTGGACCTTCAGCCTCGGCGCGCTCACCGACGACGTGACCTTCCGCATCCGCGCCGGCGACGCCCTCACCGAGACCTTCCGCGTCGCCGTGCAACCACGCATCCGCATCACCACCGTGCGTCACACCGTGCGCTTCCCCGGCTACGCCCGCCTCGCGGAAATCAAGGCCCAGCCCCTCAAAGGCGACCGCCTCAGCCTCCTCGAAGACGCGCAGATTGATTTCGAAGTGGACTGCGACCAGCCCATCCGCGAACTCGCCGCGAGCTTCGAGTTGCTCGACAAATCCCGCGGCGACGACGCCCCCGCCGCCAAGTCCGCCCGCGAAGCCGTCGCCGCCCAGCGCCAGGCCGCGTTCGACGGCAAACCGCCCGAGAAACGATCCGACGCCCCGCGCACCCGCTCGCTGCCCGTGAAAATTCGCCAGAACAACCAGGCCACCCTGCGCCTCAAGCTCGATCAACCCGGCCTCCTCCGCCTCCGCGTCACCGGCGAAAACGGCCTAACCGGCATCGAACGCGTCATCGTCGTCGAGCCGGTCCGCGACACGCCGCCGCGCCTCACCGTCTCCGGCCTCGAGCCGGACACCTACATCGTCCCCGGCGAAACCCTCGCCTTCCAATACACCGTCGAGGACGACCTCGGCGTGAGCGACCTCCTCATGGACTGGGCCGTCGCCGGCTCCGCGCGCACGGGCAACCTCGCCGGCGAAGAAGCCCTCGCCACGCCCGCCGCCGGGCAAAAACAACTCACCGGCCAGCGCCTCCTCCAGCGCATGAACTACTACGTCTATGGCGGTTCCCCGATGGAGATCACCCTCATCGCCGTGGACTCCAAAGGGCAGGAAGTCCGCTCGCCCACTTTCCGCATTTTCCTCGAGTCCGATTCCTTCGCCACGCGCTTCGCCAACGGCCTCACCTTCCTCCGCTCCGTGCAGGCGCAGGCCAATCAGCACGCCGGCCACGTCGGCGGCCTCTTCAATCAAACCAAAATTCTCGAAGCCGCCGCCGGCACGAGCCGCACCTGGCCCGCCGCGCAAAGCAATCTCCTCGCGCGTTTCCTCGAACAAAGCGCCACCCGCCTCGCACCCGCGCAGCAGCTCTACGTCGAGCAATACCACGGCGGCTGGCCGCAGCGGCTCCTTGAATCCACCGCGCTCGCGCTCAGCCTGCGCCGCGCGCTCGTCGGCCATCCCGACGTGCCCGCCACCGGCCCGCGCCTGCGCGACACGCAGGACCTCCCCGCCACGCTCATCGAGACTCGCGCCCTCCTCACCAACCAGGTCCGGCTCGCCTCGCTCTGGCGCGCCGGCATCGATGCCGAGACCCGCCGCTTCGCCCCCGAAACCCTGTTGCAAAAACTCCGCGGCATCCGCCTCCGCCTCGCCCGTTCCGAAGCGCAAACGCAGAAAGCCAACCTCGAAGTGCAAAAGGCGAATCTCGAATTTTATCAAAACGAAACTAAGGCGATCATCACCAATGCCCGCGGCCTCGATCCGCTCGTCGCCGCGCGTTTCACCAACGACGTCGCCGCGCTCGAGGCCGCGCTCGCCGCCAAGGACACCGCGCCGCTCCTCCAGCGCCTCACGCAATTCGAGCGCGCCCTCGCCGCGCACGCGCCGCCCGCCAGCGACGAACTCCAAACCGCCGTCGCCGAGATCGCCCAGCACGCCCGCACGAACGCGCCCGCCAAACGCCAGTTCCTCCACGCCCTCGCCGACCTCCTCACGCTGCGCGAATCCGAGGCTTGCACCGCGCCGCTCGACGACCTGAAACTCTGCCGCGCCTGGCTCACCGACACCGTGCCCGCGCCCGCCGCACTCCTCACCGCGCCCGCCGAACCGCTCGACCTCTGGCTCCTCACCGAACGACTCTTGCGCGACTGGCGCACGCTCCTGCTCGATGTCGAACTCCGCCGCTTCGCCCTCCAACCGGACCAGCAGGACGACACCGAAGCCGGCCTGCGCGAACAAGCC
>CAZUUP010000488.1:0-1839 GCA_964623105.1 uncultured Akkermansia sp. | reverse complement strand
CGCCCGCGCTCGCCGAATCCCTCCGCACCGCGCTGCAACCGGCGCTCACCAGCGACTTCACCGGCTCTACCGGACGCGCCCACGCCGACCGCCTCGCCGTCGTCACGCGCCAGCTTGAACCCGTCGCCCGCCAGCAACTCCAGGCCCTCCAGCCGCAGCTCGCGCAGGACTTCGCGCTCATCGGCAAAAAACTTCTCACACTCGCCGACGCCTACGACGCCCACGCCGCCGCCGTGGACGCCGCCTACGCCGACTTCCAGCGCCAGCCCGAGCTCGCCGGCAAACACGCCGCATTCTTCGCGCGCTTCCCGATTGAAGCCGAGGAACTCCAGTCCGCGCCGCGCCTGCTCGAGATGAGTTTCCGCATCGTGAAATTCCTCCGCACCCTCGCCGCCACCGAAGCCTCCGCCGACTGGTCGCGCACCGAACCGTGGCATCTGCTCGAACTGCTGTTCATGGTCAACGGCCAGGGCGGCTACGACAAAGTCGTCTTCCGCTACGACACGCGCTACAACATCCGCACCGTCCAGGGCTACACCACCGTCGGTCCCGTCGTGCGCGGTTTTGCGGCGCAGTTGCGCGTGCAGTCCGGCCTGCTCCAGCGCGCCGTCGCCGGCCAGCCGCTCGACTTCGATTTCCCCCGCTTCCTCATCGAGAACAAATTGTCCGGCATCCCCGAGCGCACCAAGGCGGAGTTCCAAATCGCCGTGCCGCTGCTCGTGAAAACCGATGCGGCCACGCGCGCCGCCGCGCTCGCTGATTTGAAAAAATCTCCGAACGCCGCGCTGCTCGCCAAAGAAGCCGCCGCGCAAAAGGCGCTCGCCCAGGCCGCGCAATTCGCCACCACCGACACATCGCGCGCCACGCCCGCCTCGCTCTTGCCCGCGCTGAAATCCCTCCACTCCTCGCTCGCCGACGACTCTGGAAAATCCACCTTCGCCGAACTCAATGACGACCTCGCCGAACTAGAGGCCCTCCCCGAAACCCGCCGCACCGCCGCCCTTCCACCCGCATGGACCGGCCGCCTCGCCGCGCTCCGCACCGCCCTTGAGAGCGAACTTAACACCCGCTGCACCGCCCTCCGCCTGCCGCCCGTCAGCACCGTGAGTTCCGTCAACCGCCGCGACCAGACCGCCGTCGCCAAAATCTTTTGGACCATCCGCACCGGCATGGACAACTTCGACCGCCGCTGGGCTACCCGCATGAGAGACACCGAACTCATGTGGCTCCGCAAAGTCCACCATACCGCCGTCAGCACTGGCGCAGCTGACGAAGCCGCCCGCGCCGACCTCGCGCTCACGACCGCCGTCCTCGGCGAGTTGCGCGCGCGCCAGTTCGGCCGCGAATCCCGCGCCAACAAAGGCATCAACCTCCTCCCCGAAGACACCGGCCCATCGCTCAACCTCCCGCCGCACATCGCCCAGGAATTCCTCCGCGCCCGCACCGCCCGCCCGCCCGCCGCCTTCGCCGACCGCACCGAAACCTATTTCCAAAAGCTCTTCAACGACCTGAAACGATGAGCACTTACACGTCGCCAAACGCCCTCCAAAACTACACCGCGATCGTCCCCGGAGCGCGGCGTTCACGCCGCAGAAACGTCCGCACGAAACCGCAGCATCCGATCATCCCGAACGCCACAATTGAAACGGGTAGCACAGGCTACCAGCCTGTCCCGCCGGGCTACCAGCCCGGCGGAACGGAGGGAACGCCAAGCCTCGAAAACAACGCCGCAAAGAATCCGTGCGCCTCCGTACTTCCACCCGCGATCCGCCCGTCCCCCCAACCCCCACGGGGTTGCGCCCTCCAGCCCAGGGTTGCGAGGAGCGAGCTACCCTGGGT
>CAZUUP010000487.1:0-4800 GCA_964623105.1 uncultured Akkermansia sp. | reverse complement strand
GGCAACGCCCAAGGAGAGGTTGCGGATTGGCTCGCATCGGGAATTTCGGCCCAAGCCCGGACGAATCTGAAGGAAAACGAAACCATCCAATTCGCCGATTGCTCGATTGGCAGATATCGGGTTAGAACCCGTGTGTGCCCTCCCCGAAAAACTTTATGCGCTTAACTCATATCCTCACTCGCTTGATCTACGGTGGCGAAAGTTCCCGTTGGAATTTCCGTCGCCCGGCGGTGTTGGCAGTTACGCTCATCGCACTGCTCACCGCGCCGGGCGCCCTTCGTGCCCAAACCATCGTTGCCAACACGAACGACTTGGTCACGGTGCGGAAGATGCTCGCGCTCGTGGACGCTTGGGATGCACGTGGTAAGGCGCAGTTTGATGCCTCGCTTGCTGCGGGCCTCGATGCGCAGTGGCGCTCGCTGAGCGACCCGTTTCTGCGCATCAAAGCGCGTGAACTGGTGCCAGCGCTCGAGCGCGCGGCCGTGGCGCGTCCGCGCGTCGTGGCGGCGGTGGCGGCGGTGAAGTCGGCGGGGGGCACGGCGCGTTTCGAGCGCGGCGGTCCGCAGTGGCTGCGCGATCTGGTGGGCGATGAGGCGATGCGCGTCTTCGACCGGCTCACGGCGATCGATCTCTACGACCGGCAGAATCCGCATGACAAAACCTACAAGCGCAATGAATCGCTCGGGGACGACTGGATCGAGAATCTTGCGGGCCTGCCCGACGTCGTCGCGCTCGACCTCGCGAACACCAACGTGAAAGGCCCCGGCCTCAAAGTGGTCGGCACGCTCAAAAGCCTCGAACGCCTGAACCTCACGCTCACGCTGGTGACGGATCCGTTCCTCGAAAATCTCAGCGGCCTCACCAAGCTGCGCATTCTCTCGATGGCGTCCTCCAAATCGACTGGCGAGGGATTCCGTTTCCTCGGAGCCATTCCGCAGCTCGAGAACGCGAATTTTCACACTGCGCTGGCGAACGACGCGGGTCTCGCGGGCATCAGCCACGTGACGAGCCTGGAGCGTCTGGAAATCGTCCACACCAAATTCACCGATGCCGGCGCGTCTGCGCTGGCAAAGCTCGTGAACCTCGAACGACTGCAACTCGGCAGCCGCGAGGCGACGGGTGCGGCGGTCGCGCATCTGACCGGCCTGAAAAGACTGCGCGAACTGGACCTGCACGACGGGCAGGCCTCGCCCGAGGGCGCGCGGCATACGGGCAAGATCGAAAGCCTGCGTGTGTTGCGGGTTTACGGGCCGATCAAGGATGAAGGCGCCGGGCATCTCGCTGGCCTGAAGAATCTCGAAGTCCTCATCGTGCCCGGCACGGGCATCACTGACGCGGGTCTCGAATATTTTTCCGGCCTGAAGAACTTGAAACGCATTGAGATCAACGGCTGCAAGGTTTCCGCCGCCGCCGTCGCCAAGTTGAAGGCCGCGATTCCGGGGTTGGAGGTTTTGCAGTAATCGTCCCGGGCGCGCTCGCCCGGCCAAACTTCAGGTACTTCAGATAAACGCCGTGCAACTCAGTCTCGTGTTCGGTGGAACCGTATCTCGCGTTCAATTCCTGAACCGCATCGAGAGACACCGCTCGGACGCTTTGTGCGTCTGCAAGCGCGTTGTTCAGTTCTGCGAACGCATTCGCCTTGGGCTCTGAGCCGACAAGTTTTTGGAATAATCCGGCCGATTGAAGCGCTCGCGCCACGAAGGGTGTTTTGCTCATTTGCAGTGGGCTGGCAGGGCTATTGCTTGTTGGCTTTTCGACGCTGCGCGATCCGTGCGAACCCCTTGATCGAGCCTTCGTTTTTCGCAAGCTGCAAGAGCGTCTTCCAATCCATTCGTCAAACGGTCTTTGATTGCGCCCCAGCTTTGAATTGCGTGGACCGTCGCGCTGACGGTCCGCCAAGCTGTTCCGGTCCCGATTTTCCGCGTGTCCTTCCTGACGGTCTCGTGGCAGTGTTAATCGCATGAAGCTCCCGGTCCTGGTCATCGCAGCCGCCGGCCTTGCCGTCCTCGCCGTTCCCCAAGCGAGATCAGCAACCAAGGCGGCATCTCCCGATCTCGCGGGGACGCACTGGTCGTTTCAACCGATTGCCAATCCTGCTCCTCCGGTGGTTCAGACGGCTTCATGGTCGCGTCACGACCTCGACCGCTTCGTACTCGCGCGGCTGGAACACGCCGGGCTCCAGCCGAATCCGCCGACAGATCCCCGTGCGCTTCTCCGTCGCGTTTACTTCGATCTCATCGGCCTGCCCCCGTCGTTTGCGGAGGTGGAGAAGTTTGCCGCGAAACCGACCGGGGAGGCCTTTGCGCGCGTCGTGGACGACCTGCTCGCCCGCCCCGAATACGGCCAGCGCTGGGCGCGGCACTGGCTCGATGTCGCTCGCTATGCGGACACCATCGAGCAGTCCGTCGATGGCGAGCGGCGCATTCCCTTCGCGCACACCTATCGGGATTACGTCGTGGATGCGCTCAATGCGGACAAGCCGTTCGACCGTTTCGTGCTGGAGCAGATCGCGGCGGACCGGTTGCCCGACGCGACCGCCGCTGATTTGCGTGCTCTCGGTTTTTTCGGTGTGGGCCGGAAATTCTTCGCCAACGCCGACGGGCCGGCACTGCGCGTGGACGACCGGATCGACACCCTTACGCGCGGCTTCCTCGGCCTGACGCTCGCCTGCTCGCGCTGTCACGATCACAAGTTCGACCCGTTGCCGACCACGGACTACTACTCGCTCTACGGCATCCTCGACAGCATGGAGGAACCCATCGATCTGCCCGAGGTGCGGCGGGGCGGCGACGTGAAGATGCCCGCGGAATACGAGAAGAAGCGCGGCAAGGCCATCGCGGATTACGAGGCACACGTGGATGCGACCTTCGCTTCTTCGAGCAAACACCTGCGCGACTTCGCCACCGAGTATCTGCAATATCTCGTGCGCGCCTCGGCGAATCATCGCATGACCGACGGTGACATCCCGCTCGACACGCCGCGCGGCTGGCTTGTCTATCACGCGCCGGATCGTTGGGCGGCGTTGCTCAAGCAATGCAGGGACCGCGATGAGCCTTTCTTCCGCCTGTGGCATCAACTCATGGCGTTGCCGAAGAAAGATTTTGCCGCCGCCGCAAAGCGAATCATCGACTCCGGACTCGCGAATCATCACCCCGCCGTCGTCGCGGCCTTCAAGCAGTCGCCGCCGCCGACCATGCTCGACGCGGCCACGACCTACGGCGGCATCATCGCGCAAGCGCTGAAGTCTGACACCGACGAGTCCCGTGCCATCGTGGACCTGGTCTTCGGCAAGGGCTCGCCCGTGCCGCCGGCCAGCCGCGACGAAATTCGCACGGACCTGCATCGCTTCCTAAACGAGAAGCAGCTCGTCAACCGCAGCGACGGCGAGAAGGCGGGCAAGCTGCTGACCGACATCCATGTGATCGACATCAACGGCCCGGTGGATCGTGCCATGGCGGTGAAGCCAACGCCCAAGCCGGTCGATCCGCGGGTCTTTGTTCGTGGCGACATGAAGCAGCCGGGCGCCGCCGTGCCGCGCAAGTTCCTCGGCGTGCTCAGCGGCGTGGACAGCCGCACCTACAACGACGACGGCCGCCTCCAGCTTGCGCAAGCCATCGCCAGTCCGAAAAATCCGCTCACCGCACGGGTGATCGTGAATCGCGTGTGGCAACAGCACTTCGGCACCGGCCTTGTCCCGACGCCCGACGATTTCGGCACCATGGGCCAGAAGCCGTCGCATCCCGAACTCCTCGATCACCTGGCGACGTGGTTCATGCAGCACGGCTGGTCGCTCAAGGCGTTGCACCGTTACATCCTCAACTCGGCCACATGGCAGCAGAGCAGTGCGGTTCAATTGCGTGCCCAGACCAAGGACCCGGCAAACCGCCTCCTCTGGCGCATGTCGCCGCGACGGTTGGAGTTCGAGCCGCTGCGCGATTCGATGCTCCAGGTCGCGAACCGGCTCGAAACGAGTCTGGGCGGCCGCGGCGCGCCACTGACCGAGAAAAATGTGCGCCGAGCGCTTTACGGCTACACCGACCGTTTTCGGATCCCCGCGCTGCTCCGCAACTTCGACGTGGCGAATCCCGACACGTCCATCTCCCGCCGTGCCGAGACGCTTGTGCCATTGCAGGCGCTGTTTCTGATGAACAGTTCGTTTGTGCGGCAGCAGGCCGACGCCACCTTGCGTCGCGCCGAGCTGGAGAAAGCGGGAAGCCCGCGCGATCGCATTGCAGCCGCGTTCCGGACCGTGCTCTCCCGCCAGCCGTCGAACGACGAAATCCAGCTCGGGCTGAATTACGTTGGTGACGCGCCGCTCGATCAGTCGGGCGCCCAACGCTGGGCGAGCTTCGTCCAGGGGTTGCTGGTTTCGAACGAGTTTGTGTATGTGGATTGAATCTCATCCCGTAGCAATCGAGCTGACGAGACTCAGTCTCGCCTCACTGCCAGAGCGCCAGAGGACTGGCGCAGCCCAAGTCGCTGGCGCGAAGCCGGGAGCGCCCTGTGTCGCGCCAGCGTCTTGGAGTGCGGCGGCCCTCCGCGGCTTTTCACTCCACAGCAGAGTGCGTGTGTCGCGTTTCCCTTCACCCCGGCCCTCGCCCTTGGGGATAGGGGGAATCGGCGGCAGTCTGTCGGCAAGCCAGGAGGCGATAGAATATTTGAGCCACGCCCATTATTGCATTTCCCTCCCCCTGAACCGGAGCGCCGAGCATTGCTCGGCCAGCCGGTGCGTCGCCTCTATCGTTCCGCGCAATGCTCGGCGCTCCTCCCGCAGAATGGTTCGGGGATTCAAGGCGCGAA
>CAZUUP010000486.1:0-4807 GCA_964623105.1 uncultured Akkermansia sp. | reverse complement strand
GAACAAGCTGACGTATATCCTGGCGTATCCCGACCGCGAGGCGCGGGACAAGTCCTGGAAGGCGTTCATGGCGGACCCGGAGTGGAAGAAGGCGTACGCGGAATCCGAGCAGAAGGGCAAGCTGGTGGCGAAGGTGGAGCAGATGTTCCTGGAAGCCACCGATTATTCACCGGCAATCAAGGCCGCGAAGGTCGGCGACCGGGTGTTTGAATTGCGAACCTACACGACGCCGCCCGGCGGTCTGGCGGCGCTCAATGCGCGGTTCCGCGATCACACCGTGAAATTGTTCGCCAAACACGGTATGACAAACGTGGCGTATTGGGCGCCGATGAAGGGACAGAAGGGCGAGGACTCGACGTTGATCTACATTCTTGCGCACAAGAGCGTGGATGCGGCCAAGGCGTCATTTGGTGCTTTCGGAAAGGATCCGGACTGGCAGGCGGCGCGCAAGGCGTCCGAGGAAAAGGCGGGCGGCTCGCTGACGGCGAAGGGCGGGGTGAAGTCAGAGTTCCTGGTGCCGACGGACTATTCGCCAACGAAGTGACGCCGGCGGGGGAGGTTATTTCCAAGGGGCGGGCTGAGGCCCGCCCCTTTTGTTTTGCCCGCATGGAGCCGCGATACAGTGGAGACACGCCGACTGGTGGGGCAAGTTCGCAACGGCAATTTTAGGGGGTTGAGCAGAAAGGCGGGATTGCGGCAGAATTCCGTCACATGAATAAAGACACTGCGGGCAAGGGAAATGGCGGGGGACGAAAGCTGGGCGTTGCGGTCGTGGGCTTGGGAAGCCTGACTCGCAGCCATATCTTGCCGGCATTGCGGAAGACGAAGTGGTGCCGGTTGGCGGGTCTGGTGAGCGGTTCGCGGTCAGGGCTGCGTGAGTTGGCGGCGAAGGAAAAGGTGCCCGCTGGGAATTGCTACACGTATGACGAGTTTGACCGCATCGCGGATAATCCGGACGTGGATTTTGTCTTTATCGTGCTGCCGAACTCGCTGCACGAGGAGTTCACCCTCCGGGCGGCGCGGGCCGGGAAGCATGTGTTGTGCGAGAAGCCGATGGCCAATTCGGTGGCGGAGTGCCGGCGGATGATTGCGGGTTGCGAGAAGGCGGGAGTGGAACTGGCAATAGCGTACCGCTGCCAGTTTGCACCGCAGCATCTGGAGTGCATGCGCCTCGCGCGGGAAAAGGTGTACGGGAAGGTCAAGTATATCGAGTCGTCCTTTGGATTCCGGATTGGGGATCACAAACAATGGCGGCTGAACAAGGCGCTGGCGGGCGGCGGGGCGTTGATGGATGTGGGGATTTACGTCGTGCAGGCGGCACGGTATCTCACGGGCGAGGAACCGTCGTGGGTGCTGGCGACGGAGAACAAGACGGACGGGGTGAAGTTCCGGGAGGTCGATGAAATGATCTGCTGGACGATGAGGTTTCCCAGCGGAGCGGTGGCGAATTGCAGCACGAATTACGTGGTGGATGGCATCGACCGGTTGTGGGTGGGGGCGGAGCGGGGATGGTTTGAATTGAATCCGGCATTTGACTACAACCGCATCGAAGGCCGGACGTGCGAGGGAAAAATGCGTTTTCCGCAGGGGGATAATTTTGCGTTGCAGATGGACGATTTCGCGGGATGCATCCGGGAGGGACGCCGGTCGCGGGTGAGCGGCGAGGAGGGTTTGCGGGACATGCAGGTGGTGGAGGCGATCTACCGCTCGATCAAGTCTGGCAAGCCTGTGCAGTTGGGGTAAACGCTGGAGGGCGGCTCAAGGCTCCACATTCGAAGGAGGGATCTGGCTCGCGCGGCTTTCGTGCGAGAGCAAATGCAGGCGTGGAAGGGCAGGCGGCTGTGGGTGGGGAAATGACGGCGGCGGGTGCCGGTACAGCCCGGTCGTCGGCTCGCGGCTTCGGATGCGGATGACGCGCGAGCGGTCTGCAAACATGGCGTCGTTATTCGCAACGCCGCAGAAATGATGCCGCGACGTTCGCGCTTTCCTTGTGCAGCGAATACACAGATCGCCCCGAACGGCGGAAGCCTGGTGCCCGGACCAAGCCGAAAGCCCTATCGCAGCTACCGGGCAGGAAGAGGTATCTGGGCGGCGAGGTCTTCAGCGGGATAGGTCCAGATTTCGGCGAGAGTGGGATGGTAATGGGGCACGGCGGCGAGGGCGTGTACGGTCATGCGCTGGCTCATGGCGACGATGATTTCGTGGATGAGTTCGCCGCCCATGGGGCCGACGCAAGAGCCGCCGAGGATTTCGCCGGTATGGGGATCGGCGAGGAGTTTCACGAAGCCATCCCGGGCTTCCATGATGAGGGATTTGCCGTGGTCATTGAAGGGATAGCTGGCGGCGAGGAAGGCGATGCCGGCGGCGCGGGCGGATTTTTCGGTGAGTCCCACGGCGGCAATCTGCGGGTCGGTGAAGACGACGCTGGTGAGGAGGCGGTAGTCGATGGTGCGGGGCTGCGATGGGCGGAGGATGTTGTGGGCGGCGATCTCGCCCTGCTGGATGGCGATGTGAACTATTTCGTGCGGACCCGTGCAGTCGCCGGCCGCATAGATGTGGGCGGCGGAGGTTTGCATGCGGTCGTTGGTTACGATGCGGGAGCCATCGACGGTGACGCCGGCACGGTCGAGGCCGAGGGTGGCGGTGTTGGGGGTGCGACCGAGAGCGAAGAGGATTTCGGCGGCGGCAACCTCACGGCGTTGGCCAGCCTGCTCGAAGGCAATGATCTTGCGGGAACCGTCGCGGCGGGCGTCGAGAAGGCGGGTGCCCGTGTGAAGTGTCATGCCTTCGTGACGGAAGACCTTCTCAATTTCTCGGGCGGCGTCGGAATCAAAGTCGCGGAGCAGGTGTTCGCCGCGTTGGAGAACGGTTACCGGGACGCCGAAACGTTGGAAGAACTGGGCAAATTCGACGGCGACGGCACCACCGCCAAGGACGATGAGGGATTCGGGAAGGTTCGTGAGATCGAGGGCGTCATCACTGGTGAGGTAGCCGACCTCGCGGAACTGGGGCAGCGGCGGCGCGGCGGTGGTGGAGCCGGTGGCGAGGAGAAAATGCCGGGCGGTGAGACGCTGACCAGTGGTGAGTTGCAAGGTGTGGGGATCGGCAAAGGTGGCGTGGGCGCGGAGGAAACTGAAGCGTCCGTCGGTCAGTTGCTGGCGGCGGTAGCTGGCGAACTCATCAATCATCGCGCGTTTGCGGGCCATGACGCGGGAGAAATCGAAGCCAACGGTGCCGGTCTGGATGCCCCAGGTAGCGGCGCGACGCGCCAGGTGAAGGACGTCGGCGGCGTGGAGGAGGGCTTTGGTGGGCATGCAACCGCGAAGGATGCAGAGCCCGCCGATTTCAGGGCCGGACTCGAGGACAATGGTCTTGAGCCCGGCGGCGGCGGTGGTGCGGGCGGCAGCGTAACCGGCGCTGCCGCCGCCGAGGATGGCGACATCGTAATCAAATTCGGTCATGAGAGAAGGATGCGGGACGGACCCGGGAGCGGGCAATGGGAATTGGCATTACGGACGGGTCGGCGCGGGAGGTGTCGCGGTGACTTGACGGAGGGCGGGAGGTAGGGAGGATAGGCCGATGAATGAGATTATTTATCCACGGAGTCCGCGGGAGATGATGGCTGGCTGGGCGTATCTGCCGCGGTTTCTGGACAAGGTGCGGCTGTTTCTAGCGGGGAAGTTGCACGCGGATTATCAGGAGAATTTTGCGCACAAGGGTTTTGATGCGAAGTGGCTGGCCGCGGCGGGATTGGCAGCGGAGCAATTTATCGCAGTAGTTCAGAGAAGCATCACAGACGGACAGGTTTGCGACTGGGTGCAGGGGAACGTGAAGAAGTCCGCGGAGGAGAAAGCGGTTTTCAACGCTTCAGTTTTGAACTACGGGCGGGAGGGGGAAGACGTGAAGTCGCGCTTGAAGTGGCGAAAGGAACAGGCGGGGCTGGGCGGCCGGGATGACATCCAAACGTTTGTGGATTTCATCGATGCGGACGAAAAGCGGATTTAGGCGGGCACAGGACAGAGGTGGCGTTAAGCCGGGCGCAGGACGGCGCGGAGCGGTCTATTTGGCAGCGGGAGCGTTGGTCGCGGCTACTGTGGGGATGGGGTTCTTGCGAGTCCAGACTTTGACGGTTTTGTCGGTCCCGGCGGTGGCGATGTGGCGCCCGTCGGCGGCTAGTGACACGGCCGTGATGGCGTTGGTGTGGGCAGGGATGGTCTGGATGAGGCCGGCGGTGCAGGCTTCCCAGAGGAGGAGGTTGCCGGTGGTGGTGGCAGTGGCGACGAGTCCATCGGTGGTTACCGCGAGGCCGGAGAGGGTGTTTCCGGCGGGGAGCTGGATGGGGGGCGACCAGGCGGTGCGGGCGATTTCGAGGATGGCGACGCGGGAACCTTCGCCGCAGGCAAGGAGGGCGGCATCAGCGGAGAGGATGGTGAAGCGGAGGGCGTTGGTGGACAGGTTGATCTCGGTCTTACGGTTGCCGGACTGGGTTTCAAACAGTTTCAGGGTTCCTTCACGCCCGACGCTGGCGAGAAGGGAACTGTCGGGGGTGAAGGCGATTTCGTTGACGGCGTCGTAGTGGCCCTGATAGGCGCGGAGGAGTCGGCCGGTGGCAGTGTCCCAACGTTTGAGCTGGCCGTCGCGTCCGCCGGTGGCGAAGGAGTTGCCGTCGGGGGTGACGGCGAGGGCGGGGCTGTCGTTGACCTCGACCGAGTAGGGCACCGAGAGGATCGGCCCCGACCGGGTCCGCATCCAGAAAGGCTGGTCGTCGGCAGGCCAGTCCATGACGTACTCGTAGCCGGCCTCCTTG
>CAZUUP010000485.1:0-4814 GCA_964623105.1 uncultured Akkermansia sp. | reverse complement strand
CGGAGTGCGGCCCGAAGCTGCGGAGCCACACAATTTTCATCCACCAGACGTCGGCCAATTCCGGGCAATCAGTCCAGACCGAGTGGCCTGACCCACTTCGCGCGGCCGATCAGGATGCACCCGACATCGGCGCGCTGCCGCTCGGCGTCGTGCCGTGGGGCGTGGGCGTGGACGGACGGATACCGCTGTTTGGCGGGGCGAGGGAGAAGCGGTGAAACAGCACCTTGCCCGGGTGCTCGGCGACCAGTAGGATAATCCTACCATGACAACCGTTCTATCCCAGAAAGGCCAGCTCGTCCTGCCCGTCCCGGTGCGGGAGCAGCTTCATCTCTCCCCAGGCGACGACTTCGAGGTCGCCATCGAAGACGAGGACACCATCACGCTGCGCCGGATTTCCACGCCGGCCAATCATGGCCTCGTGGACCTCCTGCTGGCCTGCCCCGCCCCGTTTGAAATCCCGCCCCGCGAGCGCGACGACTCCCAGCCGCCCGCCTTGTGAGCTATCTGGTGGACACGAACATCTTTAGCGAGCCGGCCAAGCCCAAGCCGGACGCCGAGGTTGTCGCGTGGCTGCGCGAACACGAGGCCGACCTCTACGTGAGCAGCATCACCATCGGCGAGATTCGCCGGGGCATCGAGCGCCTGCCGGACGGCAAACGCAAAACCCAGCTCCGCTCGTGGCTCACCGCGTTGTGCGATTGCATGCGCGGTCGCATCCTCAGCTTCAACACCAGCACCGCGCACGTCTGGGGCCAGCTCAAGGCCGGCTGGGACCGCGCGGGTGTCGCGGTTCCGTCGCTCGACAGCCAACTCGCCGCCACCGCCCAGCGACATGGGCTGACCGTGGTGACGCGCGACGTCACGGACTTTGAGCGGACAGGCGTGAAGGTTTTGAATCCGTTCGGGGACTGAAACGCCGACCGTTGAACTCCATGCGACACCCGCTTTCCCTCTTTGCGCTCCTTTGCGCTCTTTGCGGCAAAACAGTCTTCGCCGCCATTCCCGGAGCTGGCGGCTGGCGGCACGAGGAGTTGCGGCGGTTCAAGGCGGCGGAGGCGAACAAAGGCGTTGCGGTGGACGCGGAGTTCTTCTACGCCATTGATAACCACGCCATCGGCAAATACCGGAAGGACACCGGCGCGCGTGTCGCGGGCTGGGACGATGGTAAAGGTGGGCGCATCCAGCACCTGAACGCTGGCGTGGTGCTTGGCGACCGCCTCCACTGCGCGCACTCGAACTACCCCAAGCTGCCGGCGGAAAGCTCGGTCGAGATTTGGGACACGACCACGATGCAGCCCGTCGGCTCGCACCAGTTCGAGCAACCGCCCGGCTCCCTCACCTGGGCCGTGCCGCGCGGCGGAGAGTGGTTCGCGTGCTTCGCGCACTACCGGGGCACGAGCGACCCGGCGCGGTCAGTGGTGCAACGGTTCGACGCAGGCTGGAAGCTGCTTGCGAGCTGGTCGTTTCCGGCAGAGCTGATTCAGCGCTTCGCGGGTAGCAGCGCGTCGGGCGGCGGCTTCGGGCCGGGCGGGCGGTTGTTTGTCACCGGCCATGATGCGAAGGAGCTTTATCTGCTCGGCTTTGGTGGCTCGACATTCCAATGTCGAGACTTGGCTGAGGAAGCGTTGCCGGAAGACTCGACATCGGAATGTCGAGCTACAAGGGCGGTGCTGGAATGGCAGGCCACCATCCCCATCAGCGCGGAAGGTCAGGCGTTCGCGTGGGACCCGGTCGAGACGAACCTCCTCTACTCCATCTCGCGCCCAAAGCGGGAAGTCATCGTGTCCCACGTGACGCAGGCGGCCGATGCCGCGCCGGCCAAGATCCTTCCGGCCGATTGGGACGCCAAGGCCGCCGGTGACCGCGTGCTGGCGGGCTTGGTCAAAGTCACCCCGCCGGAGGTCAAGGGTGCGCACGACGCGGAGATGGCCGTTGTGAACGGCCGTGCTTACATCGTGGCCGAGGCGAACGATGTGAAGGCGGGCGAGGCGCCGTCGTGGCCGTTCATCTATGCGACGCTCGCGGTGGTGAACCTCAAGTCGCTCACGGTGGAAACGAACCTGCTCATCGCGAAGGGCGAACAGGTCTTCGCGAATGAGCCCCTGCCGCCGGGCGCGTGCTTCGTGCCGCGCGTGCTGCGCAAGGATGACCGCACGCTGCGCTGCTTCTTCGCGAGCGAGGAGCCAGGGAAACGGCAGTCGCAGATCTGGTTCCGCGACTTCGACCTCACGCGCGGCGCGTTCGCTGACACCATCCAGCGCGCGCAGCTCAAGACGGCCGCCGGCACGTTTCCCATGCAGCCGCGGCCGTTTTACGAGGACGCGGTCAAGCACGGCTTCAAGCGCGAGCCGAAAGACTACGGCTTATACATTTTCGATCCGATCAAGGTCTTCGATGGGAAGCACTACGCGGGGATCAACAACTACGCCGCCGGCCAGAACGCGCTGGCGATGCTAAACAGCGCAATGGACACGTTCGAGATCGTCGGCCACTTCAACGAGCCGCCGGAGCTGAAGCTGACTGAGCCGGCCATCAACCGTCTGCCCGACGGCACTTGGATGGCCATCTGCCGGCAGGAGGCGGGCAACCAGAACTACACCTTCACCACCAGCCGCGACGGCGTGCAGTGGAGCACGAACGCACACCGCAGTTTCGTGACGAACGGCGCGGCCTCGCGCCCGACCTTCGACCGCTTCAACGGCATTTACTACCTCGGCTGGCAGGAACGCGCGCGGATTTCGAATGTGAACCGCTCGATCTTCAATCTCGACGTCTCCCGTGATGGCCTGAACTGGGAGCGCAAATACCGCTTCGAGACGGTGAAGTCATTCCAGTATCCGACCTTTCGCCAGCATGAAGGCGTCATCTACGTGTCCGTGACACAAGGCGACAGCGACCCGAGTCGCAAGGAACGCATCATGTTCGGGCGGCTGGAGTGATGCGGTTGTCGCCGCGAGGCAGCGGCGATGGATGGGCTGCTTCGTGGATGGCTTGCCGGTGCTTGCGTGCGGGGCTGGGCGAGAGCTAGGGTGTGTTCGTTCCCCATCCACCGGCATGAGCCTGAATTCTGCCCTGAACCCGCACTTCCTGCTGGAGGCGCTCGCCCTGGCCGTCGCCACGGGACTGTATTTTTATCTGCGCCAGCGCTCAGGCCGGCCGCCGTTCCCGCTGGAAGTCATCTTCTGGCTCATCTGCGGCACCCTGTTCGGGGCCTGGCTCGGGTCGAAACTGGTTGTGCTCCTGGAAAATCTCACGCGCCCGTTGAGCGAAGATTTCTGGATCCGGCTGATCGCCGGCGGCAAGAGTACCATTGGCGCGATCCTCGGCGGCTGGGCGGGCATCGAACTGGTCAAACGCCGCCTGCAACTACGGACGCAGACGGGAGAGTTTTTCGTTTATCCGCTCGCGTGGGGGACAGCCATCGCCCGGATCGGCTGCTTCACGGCGGGCTTGGAGGATCAGACGCACGGGATCGCGACGGGCCTGCCGTGGGGTGTGGATTTCGGCGACGGCGTGGCGCGGCATCCGGCGCAGTTGTATGAGGCGGCGTTCGTGCTGCTGCTGGCAATCGGGCTGCATCACGGCGCGCGGCGGCGCTGGTGGGAGCACGGCTTGTTGTTTCGTCACTATGTCACCGGCTATCTGGCTTTCCGGCTCGCGGTGGAATTCATCAAGCCACGGGAAGTCTGGCTGGCCGGCTTGAGCGCGACGCAGGTGATCTGCGCCGCCGCGCTGGCGTGGCTGTGGTGGTGGTGGCGTGCAGTCGAGCCGCGCCGCGGGGATTGAGCCAAACGATGATCCACAAAGTTTAATCGATTGGGCAGGACCGCCCACCGGCTGGCAGACTGCGGCCTGTTCGGACGAATGTATGGTTATAGACTGATGCGTTGGCAACAATTTAATCAAACCGTGCCACCATGAGATATTATCTAAGAAATCCGCCGAATCGGGCCATCACGGGTCCGTTCGAGTTGGATGATATCGAGGCCAAGCTGGAGGCCGGTGAGCTGCCCGCCGACACGCTGGCGACCGGGGATATCGGCGAAAGCCTCGGTCAGGTCCGCCGGATGCCGGCGGAGGAGTGGATGCCGGTGAAGTCCATTCCCGGTTTCGGGCAGGAGCGGCCCCGGAATCTGCCATCGCGCGAAGCCTCGCCGCGGTCGCCCACGCTGGCTCTGCCGCCTCCGACCGAACTGTTTCCGGCGCGCAATGCGAGAAAGCCTGAAAGCCCGCCCGAGCAGATTTCCTTTTGCCCGTTCTGCGGGCTGCGGGCTGACGGGCCGATAGTGCTCGGTGGAACTCGGTGCCGGCAGTGCGGCAAGCTGCTTTATCCAGCGTCGGGTGCCGTCGAAAGGAATCAACTAACTTCGAGTCGTGCGGTTTCTTTCCTTGGGTTCGCCGCTGGCGTCATCGGGGGGCTGGTCGTGCAATTCGTTTCGTTCATCTTTGTTTGCTGGTGTGTCGCGGCGTTCTTCAATCGGGGCGGCGAGCCAGCGCTCGTTGTCTTCGCGATACTCCATTGTCTGGCTTGCGTATCCATTGCCATCCCGCTGACCCGCAAACCTGCCGTTCGTCCGCTGGCGTTTGGAATCCTTCTGGGCGTGGGGTTGACGGCAATACTCACGGCCAATTGTGCTTTGAATGAGGCCCTTCGCCCCTGACAACCAACCTACTCGCATGAGATACTACCTGCTCAAGCCGGATCGTTCTATCACCGGGCCATTCGAACTCGAAGACATCGAGGCCAAGCTGAAAGCCGGTGAGCTGCCCGCTGACACGCTGGCGACCGGGGACATCGGCGAAAGCCTCGGGCA
>CAZUUP010000484.1:0-4815 GCA_964623105.1 uncultured Akkermansia sp. | reverse complement strand
CAACACGCACAAACACCTCCTCCTTGAGCTCCGCGAAAAGAAGCCCTTCGGCACCATCAAATGGTGGCCCGATCCCACCACCCCCGAGAAGACCCCGCTCGAATACGTGATTCAGGTCTCCGACGATCAGCAGAAATGGACCACCGCGGCCACCACCGCCGCCGCTTCCGGTGCCACCAAAGCCCTGACCGACATTATCAAACCCATTCCCGGCGAAAACGCCCTCGGCACCGTCATCACCCTCGCCACCAACAACGCCGCCCGCTACGTCCGCTTCGTCATCGAGAAATTCAACGGCAGCGCCCCCCGCATCACCGAGGTTCAAATCGACGGCCACGACGGCAAAACTCTCCTCCCCCTCCAATCCACTCCCAAACCCGCCGACGGCCAGTCGCTTGCCGTCTCTCCCGGCGAGACCATTACCGCCTCCTACGTGGACGAACTGACCCTCCTCAACCCCGGCAAGCCCCGCAACCTCAGCCAGAGCCTTAAAGCCACCTACTTCAACGGCAAAATAGCCGCCATCGGTTTCCACTTCACCGACTCCGGTGGCGGTGGCATCCCGACCCCCCACGTCAAAGCCATCCGCCGCGTTGACCCCGGCGACCGCATCATCGTGCAGATCACCGACTACGACGCCGATGTCTCCAACCAGCGCGACAAAATCCCCTTCACCGTCAAAACCAGCGGCGGACAAACCCTCCAGCTCGAAGCCACCGAAACCGAAAGTTACACCGGCGTCTTCACCAAGGAAGTGGACATCAAGGGCGAAAAACGTCCCGAAGGCCTCCCCCTCGGCCCCGGCGAAACCATCGAGATCACCTACCTCGACGAGCAAAACACACTCCCTGGCACTCCCTCTGTCCGCTCGGCTTCCGTCGAAGCCGTCGCCCATGTCGAACCCAAACTCAGCTTCATGGAATCCAAGGTCATCTACAACAAGGAGGGTAAGGAACAGAAATTCGACTTCACCTCCATGCTCGATAAAGACCAGCCCGTGAAATCCGTCGCCTTCGCCGCGCCCCTTGTCTTCGAAGTCCTTGACCCCGCCGCCGCCAAGGATTCCTTCAGCGAAATCAAGGTCACCCTCACCACCTCCGGCGGCGCCTCCGCCGAGGTCATCTGCCCCCTCACCCTCTCCCTCAGCGGGGCCAAACCCAAAAAGGCCGGCGCTGCCCCCGACACCGCCCTCGACAACGGCCGCTTCGTCGGCCAGATCATCCTTGCGCTTGGCGACAAGGATTCCCCCAACACCACCTCCCTCGACCCGTGGGACCTCCGCCTTTCCGCCCAAATCTCCCGCTCGACGCCCTTCCAGAAAGGTGACTCCCTCGCCGACAACGTCGTCCCCGTCCTCAACCTCAACGGCCGCGACGTCATCACCGCCTCCTACAAGCGCGTCTCCACCCAGCCCGCCATCCCCGCCGCTGAAGCCAAGGACCAGGCCCGCCTCGCTGTTCCCGTGATCCTCGGGTACTTCGACTCCGCCTACGACCGTCCCATGACCAACGCCCATGTCGGCGAAAAAATCTACCTCCGCATCGAAGACCTCGCCGCCGACGTCTCCGGCGAACTCGACACCATTGATGTCGAAATCCCCACTTCCGCCGGCGAAAAACTCCCCGTCAAACTCAAGGAAACCCTGGGTCACAGCGGCATCTTCACCGGCAATCTCACCCTCGAACCCGGCCAGAAACCCAACCCGGCCGATGACAAACTCACCGCCTGGTTTGGCGACACCATCACCACTGCCTACAAGCCTGGCGGCACCAACTCCACCGCCCCCGCCGTCACCCTCGATCTCCCCGTCGCCCGGGGCACCGACGGCATCCTGGCCAGCTTCCAGAAAAAATTCTCCGGCGAAAACATCGCCGTCGAAACCCAGTTCCGCATGGCCGAGGCCTGCTTCGAACTCTTCAAAAACTTCCGCGCCCTCAAGCAGCAGCAACAGGCCGACGAAGTCCTCCGCGACGGCATGCAGATCCTTCGCGAACTCACCGAGGAATACGGCGCCTCCACCTATCGCGCCCGCATGAGCTACCTCCTCGCCCAGTTCGCCCAGGAACTCAAAAACTACGACGAAGCCATCACCCACTACCAGCGCATCGTCCGTCAGCATGCTGACAGCACCCTTGCCCCTGATGCCCACTACAAACTCGCCCAGTGCTACGAGGAAAAGGGCGACATCGCCACCGCCACCGAGCAATACGTCACCCTCGCCTACACCTATCCCGACAGCCCCCTCGTCGCCAACGTCATGGTCCGCATCAGCGACTACTTCTACAAAAAGGAAGACTTCGAAACCGCCGCCCAAACCGCCCGGAAATTCGTCGAACGCTTCCCCACCCACGAATGGGCCGAACGCCTCGCCTTCCGCACCGCCCAGTCCTACTCCAAGGCCGGCAAGTTCGCCGACGCCGCCAAGGAATTCGACAACTTCGTCGAATCCTACCCCAAGAGCACCTTCCGCCCCATGGCCCTCTTCTGGTCCGGCGAATCCTATCGCAGCGCTGCCAACCTCAAGTCCGCCTATCATCGCTACAAGCGCACTACTTGGGACTACCCCGAGTCCGAGGCCGCCAAATACGCCCGCGGACGCCTCGTCCAACCCGAAATGGCCAACATCCAGGACAGCGACAACAACTAAGCATGAAAGCCGCCACCGCCACAACCAACACCGCCGGCACCCCGTCCAAGGCCTCCCTCGCCGCCTCGCCGCTCTGGAAATGGACCGGCATCTCCGCCGTTGGCCACGCCGTCTTCCTCGCCATCGTCTGCCTCATCTCCCACCAGCTCGAACTCCAGAAACAGGCCAAACTCAAGGCCGAGACCGAGCAAAAAGCCGCTGCTGCCGCCGCGGCGGAAAAGGCCGCCGCGGAAAAAGCCGCCGCCGACAAGGCTGCCGCTGACAAGAAGAAACCCGCCAGCCCCGGCCCCGAATCCCCGAAAGCCGCTTCCGCCTCGCCTGCTCCCACCGGTACCACCAACGACGTCAAAACCGCCGAGAAACTCCTCGGCATTGACAAGGTTGCCTCCCCCGAGGAACTCAAAAAAGGCCTCAAATCCAAGGACGACGACCTCCTCAAGGACCTTAAATAGTCCCGGTCCCGAGCGCCCCGCGGTTCCCGGCCATGCCCCCGCCAGTTCCCCCCACCCAACGCATCTGGAATCCGTTCCGCGCCCAAGCCTGGTACTGGCAGGGCCGCCACGGTGACCTTCGTCGGTGGTGGACCATTTCCTTCCTTGGCCACGTCGGCATCGTCGCCCTCACCTCCCTCGTCCTCCTCATTCCCGGCTGCCGCCGCTCCTACGACCTCGTCAAGGGCACCGGCAAGCCCAAGGCGATGTTCAAGCAGGTCAAGATCCAGAAGGTCCACGTCGAAAAAAAGAAGCGCATCCTCGTCAACCCCAACAGCTCCGTCCTCTTCCACATCCCCGACGTCGATGCCACCCCCCTTCAGCTCAAAGAAATCACCGCCAACGAATACAAGATTGGTCAGGGCGACGGTGACGGACCGCCCGGCTACGCCGCCGGCAAAGCGGGCGCCAAATTCCTCTTCGTCCGCGTCAGCACCAAAGGCGGCGACTGGGACCTCAACCTCCGCAACGGCGCCGATGCCAACCTCATCAAACGCTTCGGTCAGGATTCCAAAATGCCCGTCTCACCCCTCAGCATTGACGTCCCCCTCAACGAAATCGACCGCTACAAAGCCGCCAAAGCCCCTCCCGTTGTCTTCTTCACCGGCAGCAAAGCCTTCCAGTTCGACGCCAAAGATCCCAAACGCCTCCGCTCCTACCTTCTCGACAACCACGGCATGATCTTTGCCGATCACGGCGGCAACCAGTTCCACAACGTCTTCATGCAACTCCTCCGCGCCGCCCTCCCCGAGGTCCAGCCCGTCCCCGTCCCCGACGACGACCCCATTTACGGCGCACCCCATTACATGGAAGGCTGCCCGCCCCTCTGGGCTCACAATGGCACCCAGGCCCTCGGCTGGAAAAAGAACGGCCGCTGGGTCGTATTCTACCATCAGGGCGCCATCACCGACGCTTGGAAAGATAACCACGGCGGCACCTCCGCCGAATCCGCCGAGCTGGCCTACCGGCTCGGCGTCAATGTTCTCGCCCAAGCCATGGCCTCCTACAGCGAGTGGGTCATGGCGCAGCGCAAATAGATAAACGAAAGGCAAATATATGTTGTGGGAATGGATTGTTGCGGGCGGCATGACGATGGTGATGTTGATTCTATGCTCCACCATCAGCATCGGTGTCGTCCTCGAACGCACCTCCTTCTTCCGGCGCATCCGCGCCGCCACCTTCACACTCGAAGGCCAGATCACCGAGGCCCTCGCCACCAAAAAGCCCGAACTCATCCCCGACCTCTGCGCCAAAAACGAGTCGCCCCTCGCCAAGCTCGTCATCGCCGAGATCGAGTCCAACAAGGCGCCCGACAGCGAGGAGGCGCGCCGCACCCGCGAACTCACCATGCGCGGTGAAATCGGCCGCCTCAAGAGCTACCTCCCCGTCCTCGCCACCATCGCCTCCGTCGCTCCCTTCATCGGCCTCTTCGGCACCTGCAAAGGCATCATCGTCGCCTTCTCCGACATCGCCACCCAGGGCATGGGCGGCCCGGCCGTCATCGCCGCCGCCGTCGCCGAGGCCCTCGTCTCCACCGCCACCGGCCTCCTGGTCGCCATCCCTGCTCTTCTCTTCTTCAACTTCTTCTCCCGCACCATCAGCACCTTCGCCCTCGAACTCGAATCCCAGGCCTTCGAACCCTACCGCCATTATACCTCCGCCCTCGGTGCCGCCCCC
>CAZUUP010000483.1:0-4820 GCA_964623105.1 uncultured Akkermansia sp. | reverse complement strand
GACCACCTACGCACCCTTTACGCCCAGTGAATCCGAACAACGCTTGGGACCTCTGTATTACCGCGGCTGCTGGCACAGAGTTAGCCGTCCCTTCCTCTTTCGCTACAATCAGCCTCTGACGTGTTAAGTCAGAAGGTTTGTTCGCAAATGACAGGGGTTTACGAGCCGAAGCCCTTCATCCCCCACGCGGCGTCGCTCCTTCAGGCTTTCGCCCATTGAGAAAAATTCTCGACTGCTGCCACCCGTAGGTGTCTGGACCGTGTCTCAGTTCCAGTGTGGCTGGTCGTCCTCTCAGACCAGCTACCCGTCTTAGCCTTGGTGAGCCATTACCTCACCAACTAGCTGATAGGCCGCGGGCTTATCGTGAAGCGTCAGGCCTTACGGTCCCCAACTTTAAGTGCCAGGAGATGCCTCCCGACAATTACATTCGGTATTAGCTCGCCTTTCAGCGAGTTATTCCCAACTTCACGGCAAATTACCCACGTGTTACACACCCTTGCGCCACTCCGGCTTCAAAATATTGCTACCCTGAAACCAGCGTTCGACTTGCATGTCTTATCCACGCCGCCAGCGTTCGTTCTGAGCCAGAATCAAACTCTCCGTAATAAAACGTTAGTCTGATTACCTGAAACTATATTCCAGGATTTGTTGCTGATTAAAATCTCAAAGCGACTCCACTAACAGAGTCTCTTTGAGGGGCTCTTACTTATCGCACAATTTGACTTTCAAAGAGCATCCGGGTTCTCACCCGGGAAATTTTCTCATCAGGGGACAAAAATTTGAGAACCATGATTGTTTCATGGAGTCTCATTGCCCCGATTCGATGATGTAGTCTTAGATCGACTAACGACTTCCGTCAACTTCTTTTTTTGACTTCTGCCGGACCGCGCTCAAAAGAACTGCACCTGTTCTACCAGAGGCGTTGGACAGCGCAAGGGTTTTTTTAAAAATATTTTGGACCGTTCTTTTCCCCTCTGAGATTCCTTCTGCCGAGTTGAGTTGCGGAAGGCAGAAGAGGTCGATGTTTGCGTGCCAGCGGCGCAGGGCGCCGACATTCGAGCGGGCCGAGGAATCCGCCGCTTTCTGCTCCATCAACACCACGCGCGGAGGCCGCGCATCAGCGCTCCGGAATGCGGCCAAAGCAAGCGAGATCTGGTTCAGACAGCCAAGTCGGTTGGGGGCGACAAGCACTGGTTCGCTGTCGAGTTCAAGGATCAAATCAAGTGCGGTGAATCGCTCCCCCAATGGAGTCAACAATCCTCCGGCGCCCTCGACGACGAGTATGTCGCAATGCTCCCTTGCTGCGCGAATGCCGCGGACAACCTCCGCTTGCCTAATCTTCAGTCCCTGATCATTTGCCGCGACCCAGGGTGCAATTGGGGCTTCGAAATGAAATGGATTGAGGAGGGATTCCGGCAATTCGTTTCCCTGGATTTTTCGAATGGCGTCCACGTCGTCGGGGGGGCCGGAACAGAAGGGTTTCATTGCCAGCGCCCTTGTTCCGCTTGCGCGCAACTCGCGCAGCAGGAGCGTGGTGAAAACCGTCTTGCCAACTCCCGTGTCGGTGCCTGTGACGAAGATTATGCCGCCCGGCGGGCGTTTGGTCCGTTTCATCGATTCTTTCCGGGCCGCTTTCCCCTGCGCCTCGAGCCAGAATTGGCAGCCGTTCTATTTCCAGCGGCAGACCATCACCCGCACGTCATTGGGCGAATTCCGGCGCATTAGCGCGACCATCGTGCGAGTTCTGCCGTCCAACTCTGCGGTGACCGTCACCTCGAAAGTCGCGCTGCGAACCCCGAAGTATCGCGCCGCCTGCTGCACTCCCTGCGGCGCGATACCCGGGATGCCCTGCAATTCAGCGACGCTCCGGAAGGGCAGATCATCCTCCGTACCTTCGACGCCATCCACACCCCGGCGGCGTTTCATGATGGCCTCCGCAATGTTCTCATCAATCCCCGCCACCAAGCGAAGAACATCCGCGGACGCGGTGTTGAGGTTGATCAACCCGGCTGAGGCCACGGAAAATAGTTTTAGAAATGAATTGGTATAGACCGCTTCCGCTTGCGCCTGAAACAACGGCAGCCTGGCACCGCCGGTTTTCGGTTGCGCCACCACCGGCGCACCCACGCCTCGCATGCCGCACATCTCCGGAACAATGCCCCGGATCAGCAACAGCTCCGAAATGTCGTCCAAAGGCCCGTTCTTGCATCGGTAGGGCGGTGTCAATCCAAGGTAGAATTCCGACTCCGCACCGCTCAGGTGCGTCGCCTCGTCGGGATCCCGCCAATCGAGAATCGAATCCACAATCGCCGAGCTTTCCGCCGGCCCAACCCCCACCAACACGCACGCCTGCCGGAGAATCATCTCGTCAGCCATGTTGATATTGTACTTTCGTTCCTGATCCTCGATCTTGATGGAGAACTTGCCTTTTCCCACCGGGTTGTTTTCCAGGGAGACCGTCGCCAGCACGCTGTTGGAATTCCCCGGCCCACCCGCCCATTTTTGATTCAGCGAATCATACGGTTCCATTCCGATGGCCAGTTGCTGCCCCACCAAGTACCTCGCCAACTCGACCCCCGATCGCCCAAGCCAGTCAAACTCTGGCTCGTTCTCCGAATTGCGCGCCAGGATCGTCTCCACCCGCATCGAATATGCAAACGCGCCCACAATGATCGCCAGCACAGCGATCACAATCATCACCATGATCAGCGCAATCCCGCGTTCGCGTCGGCGGGCACAAGATTTTCCGCCCAAGCTCATCATTGACCTCGTGGTCGCAACCCCGGCGGCAAAACTGAGTTCGGCCCACCCAACCCGCCCGCCCCTGGCGCATTCGGCTGGCCCGGCGCCCCAGGCGTTGGGTTCGGCAAACTGGGCCGCACCACCCGCTGTCCCGGCCCGCCCATTGGCATCTGGACTTCCCGCGGCACCACCGTTGAATACACGCCCACCACGCTCGTGTTTACCTCGATCTTCTTGTTCGCCGTCCCCGCCTGCCCAAAGGCCATCGCCACCTTTACCATTCGTGGCAGATCGTTTGTGTTTGCCCATTCCGTGACAAAGTCGTTCACGCTCGCATCCCAGTACTCCAGCAGGAACGCCGTCACATTCGTCGCCAGCGTGTTCGTATACGTCCCCGCACCCGAGTTTGTCGGTGCCAGCAACATCGACTGCTCCATGAAAAGACTCCCCGGACCATTCACGCCACCCTCCAACCGGAACGTCACCCGCCGCACCGGTTGATGCCCAAACACCCGGCTGCCCGGAAACGTCGGTGGCAGATGCGAAACCACGCTCAAGCTGGTCGAATCCGCGAGAAACGCGTAATGCTGCATGTTCGCCTGGAACATCATCACCGATCCCAACGCCTCCTCGATCGAACGCCGCGTCACCCGCTCCCGCTGCGCATTTCCCGCCGCCTCCAATCCCACCTTCGTACTCCGCAAGATCGCCGTCCAACTCGCGTAAATCGCCGTCACAATCACCGCCAGGATCGCCATCGCCACCATCACCTCGATCAGCGTGAAGGCCATCCGCGTCCGCGTTGTGCTTCCCACCCTCATCGTTTCAACAATGGCAAAATTCCCGTCCCCACCGCCGAATCCGGGCGGTAAAACCATGCCGACAATGTGGACTGCCGCGTCCCGTTCCCAAACTTTTCAGAGATGTTCCACGTCACCTCGTACAGACCGTTGCTCGAAATCAGCGTTGTCGTCCGCTCCCAGCTCGAGCCCGGGGAAACTTCCCCAAAATCCCCGCTCACCGACCCTTCCTCGAACCGGTTCGTCAGCGCCAATTGCGCCGGCAAGATGCTCGGGTTCAACGCCACATTCTGCACGCTCCGCGCCATCCGCAACCCCTGCGACGTCAGTTGCAGCAGGGCAAAAATCGCCATGAAGAATATTCCCAGCGCAATCACCACCTCCATCAGCGTAAACGCCTCCCCCGCCCGCCGTCGTCCCGTCGCAACCCTCATTTGATCACCTCCAGTTGCACCAGGCCCGTCGTCACCTCCAGCGAAAATTTTCGCACCTCACCCTCCCCCGACCGCAACACCAGCCAGAACTCATCCGCCGTCCCATTCGGGTAAAATCGCACCCCCACCTCCCCCTCGTCCGTCACCTCGTTCAAGTTCACCGCCAGCAACTCGATCACGATATCCTCCGCCAGCGTCGCTGAAAATCCCGTCACTGCCTCCGTCGCGCCCCCCGTCCCCAACTCCTTCGCAAACGGATCCACCTCCACGCTCCCCGCCCCCACCCCCGCCACCGACAGGCGCCTGGCCTTCGGATCAATCCGCAACTCCACCGTCACCCCCTTCACGATTGCCTCGCTCCGCGCCTTCCCGCACGCCTCCTGCACATCGCTCATCGCCTGCCGCATCGGCCCCTTCCGGTACAACTTGGCAAACGATGGCAACCCCATCGCCATGATGATCGCCACGATGCCCACCACGATCATCACCTCGATCAGCGTAAACCCGTGCCGCCCCCGGCCGCCCCCGGCCAGATCACCTTTTCCACCGCCACCGCATGGATGCAAAATCTTCACGGCACAACCCTCACCGCCCCAGATTCGACGTGATCGAAAACATCGCCGACAACACGCTGAACAGCAGAAAACCCACGCCCACCGCGATCACGATGATCATCATCGGCTCGATCATGTTCATCATCACCCGCAACGCAATCGTCAGCTCGTTCTCGTATGTCTCCGCCACGTTTTGCAACGCCCCCGGCACATCCCCCGTGTCCTCGCCGATTTTAATCAGGTCGATCATCAACTGCGGAAAAATCGCCCCGCGCGCCAGCGGCTGCGCC
>CAZUUP010000482.1:0-4838 GCA_964623105.1 uncultured Akkermansia sp. | reverse complement strand
AACCTGGAGCTGGAAGGGTACGACGTGAAGGTCGCCGGCGACGGTCCCGCCGCCGAAATCGCCAGCGACCAACCCCTCTTCGGTCCCGGCAGCCTCGGCCTCGATTCCGTCGATGCGCTGCAACTGGTCGTCGCCCTCGACAAACAGTTCGGCCTCAAAATCCCCGATCCCGCCACCGCCCGGGAAGTCCTCCAAAGCGTCAACACCATCGTCGCCGCCGTCGCCGCCAAACGCTGACCTCCCCCGCCCCCGCGCCCCGCGCAAAACCCCGCCTGCGCGCTTGCCTCGCCGCCACGCTTTCCCTACCGTCCCCCGAAATCCGCTGCCTATGAACAAAACTATCCGCAACAAACTGTTCCTGATGATGGTCTTGGAATTCTTCATCTGGGGTGCCTGGCTGCCGCTGATCTTCGGCTACCTCCCCAGCTTGGGATTCAACCCCGGCCAGCAATCCATGATCCTCAACGCCTTTCCCATCGCCGCCATCGTCGGCATGTTCTTCAGCAACCAGTTCGCCGACCGCAATTTCTCCGCCGAACGCTTCCTCGCCTTCAGCCATCTCGTCGGCGGCCTCGCCATGCTCGGCCTCGCCTTCACCCGCGACTTCACCGTCTTCTTCTCCCTGATGCTCGTCCACTGCCTCCTCTACGTGCCGACCATCTCCATCACCAACTCCATCGCCTTCGCCAACATGAAGGATGCCCAGAAGGAATTCGGCATCGTCCGCATGGGCGGCACCATCGGCTGGATCCTCGCCGCCTGGCCCTTCACCTTCATCCTCGTGGACTGGGCCAAGGTGGACGCCGCCAAGCCCGACGGCTTCGTCAACTGGCTCGGCGTCGTCCTCAACTCCGGCCTCTCCGGCGACCCGCTCAAAGAAGCCACCAAGTGGACCTACATCGTCGCCGGCGTCGCCTCCCTGCTTCTCGCCGCCTTCAGCCTCACCCTGCCCCACACCCCCGCCAAGAAAGCCGAGGAAGGCGCCGAAAGCCTCGCCTGGCTCGAGGCCCTCAAGTTGCTCAAGCACCCGTTCATCCTCGTCCTCTGGCTCGTCACCCTCCTCGACTCCGCCGTCCACAACAGCTACTTCATCTGGACCGGCACCTTCCTCGGCACCGCCGTGGACAAGGGCGGCGTCGGCATTCCCGGCAACTGGATCATGCCCATCATGAGCATCGGGCAGGTTGCCGAGATCCTCACGATGTTCATCCTCGGCGCAACCCTCAAACGCCTCGGCTGGAAGTGGACGCTCGTCTTCGGCATCCTCGGCCACGCCGCCCGCTTCGGAGTGTACGCACTGGCCCCGCAGAGCGCCGCCCTAATCATCGTCGTGCAAATCCTCCACGGTATCTGCTACGCGTTCTTCTTCGCCACGGTGTACATCTTCGTCGAAGAATTCTTCCCCAAGGACGCCCGCAACAGCGCCCAGGGCCTCTTCAACGTCATGATCCTCGGCGCCGGCGCCCTGCTCGCCGGCTTCGTCTGCCCCACCCTGTTCGACCAGATGAAGACCGGCGACGTCGTGAACTTCCGGAAACTCTTCCTCATCCCCATGAGCCTCGCCTTCATCGGCGCCGCCCTCCTGGCCATCTTCTTCAATCCCCCCGCCATCACCGCCCGAACCGGCGGCAACGCTCCCCCGGCCCACTGACCGGGCGGAACTCGCGCTCTTCCCCCACCAAGGGCAGCCGCACCACGGCTGCCCTTTTTTTGTTTCCAACCAACCCCCACGACGCCGTCGCCCCTGAAAGCCATCCGCCCCGCCAACGGTAGTGCGCAGTGTCCTCACCGCGCCGCCGCAGTCGCCACGAGTTACGAATCTGCCGAAACGCGAGTACGGACATCACCACTCCAAACTGTGACCCGGCAGTACCAACCCGCGGAGCGCGGCCTTGAGGCCGCAGAAACGTACGATCTGCAAGGGTCGCGCGAATTTTCGGGCGTGCTCCCTTTTGATTCCCCAAATGATGAGTCGGGTGACCCGATCGGAATGCTCTGAACAGCCGCTGCGGGCGGGCACCTCTGCGGCCGCAAGGCCGCGCATCTTTCGCGCTGATTGCATCGTTCCAGCTGAAGTCCGCGCTCCTTCTGCGCAAACCGCATTGTTACGGTTCAGCGCCCTTTGCCACCCCGCCGCACCGTTCGTCCCCTCACCCCTTCTTCCGAAACACGATGATGTGCTGCCGCGGCAACACCGGGTTCGTCTCCACCCATTCCAACGGCAGCGCCGTCATCTCCTTCACCACCTGCAACTCCGTCATCTTGTGCAACCGCTTGATCGGCACGCTCGGATCCTCGCCGCGATACTCCACAAACACCACGCGCCCGCCCGGCTTCAATGCCTTGCACACGGCGACCATCATCTCATACGGATGATCGAACTCATGGTACACATCCACCATCAACACCGTGTCCACACCGCCCTCCGGCAGCTTCGGATCCAGCGTCGTGCCCAGCACCGGCTTCACATTGGTCACCTTCGCCTCGACCATTTTCTTCATCAACAGGTCCAGCATCTCCTGCTGAATCTCGACCGCCAGCACGGAACCCTCCGGCGCCACCTTGCGCGCAATCCGTTTGCTGAAATACCCCGTACCGGCACCCAGATCCGCCACCACTTCACCCGGGCGAAACTTCAGAACCTCCACCAGCAATTCGGTCTTCTCCTCGTCATCACGCTCCGGGCGCTCCAGCCAGCTTGCCCCCTGATGCGTCATGAAATGGGCGATCTCCCGCCCCTTGTAAAACTTCCCAATCCCATCGCGATCATGCACCCGCCGCGTCTCATAGCGGCCCCCCGCACCCGCCTCGGCAACTCCCGCAACCGGCGCCGTCTGCGCCATCGCCTCCTGTTTCATCACCCCTGCCAATCCGGCCAACATCAACCACACGAACGGAGAAAAGGGAATTTTCATGCCTCGACCCTAGAAACGCGGGACCAAAACTGCAATCCTCCAAAAAATCCCGCACCCCCACCGACTGCCCACCGTCCGGCGCCGCAATCCTGTATCGGCTCGCCTCGCTTCTCCAACCTCGCGAAGGTTATCTGGTAAGTCGAATCCATTCCGGCAGGTTCCTCCCACCCAACGACAGGCAGCCGGAATCAGATTGCCGTCAAATCGTTCACCCCGAGGTTGCGCTCGTAGCTCACTTGGATAGAGCAACAGCCTTCCAAGCTTGGAAGGCCATTTCCCCATTTTGCTCATTTCCACTTTTCCATACTTCCCTATTAACTTCAGGCGTTTCTCAGCTTTCCGTTTTTTTCCACTTTGCTCAACGAAGCTCAAAAACGGGTGTGGAGGATGGAAAAGAAGTATGGAAAACCGCGGGTGTTCAAATGAGCAAAAAGCTCGGTAGATGAGGCAGTCCCGATCCGTCCACCCGCAACGCAGCGATTGCAAATCGCCGACCCGGGTTACGCCCCTTCCCACCTCTTCGCGCGCTCCAGCGCCTTGTCCCAGCCAGCCGTGAGCCGCTTGCGTTCGCTGCCTTTCATTGCGGGGGAGAAGCGCCGGTCCATCTGCCATTGCGCGGCGATTTCCTTCTGGTCCTTCCAGTAGCCGACGGCGAGGCCGGCGAGATAGGCGGCACCCAGCGCGGTCGTCTCCGACACTCGCGGACGCACGACGGGGACGCCGAGGAGGTCGGACTGAAACTGCATGAGCAGGTTGTTCGTGCTCGCGCCGCCGTCCACGCGGAGTTCCTTCAACTTGATCTTCGCGTCGGCCTGCATTGCGTGGAGCACGTCGGCGACTTGGTAGGCGATGCCTTCCAACGCCGCACGCGCGATGTGGGCGGAGGTGGTGCCGCGCGTGAGACCGACCATCAGTCCGCGCGCGTATTGATCCCAATGCGGCGCCCCGAGACCGGCGAAGGCGGGAACGAGGTAAACGCCGCCGGTGTCGGCCACCTGCGCTGCGAGGGACTCGACGTCGCGCGAGGACTTGATGATGCCGAGGCCGTCGCGCAGCCATTGCACGACCGCGCCGGCGATGAAGATGCTGCCTTCCAGCGCGTATTCCGTGCGGTTGCCGATGCGCCACGCGACGGTGGTGAGCAGGTTGTTCTTCGAGGTCACGGGCTTGGTGCCGGTGTTCATCAGCATGAAGCAGCCGGTACCGTAGGTGTTCTTCACCATGCCGGGCCGCGTGCAGGCCTGGCCGAAGAGCGCGGCCTGCTGGTCGCCCGCGATGCCCGCGATGGGAATCGCCGCGCCGAAATGAGTCGTCTCGCCATAGACCTCGGAGGACGCGCGCACCTGCGGGAGCACGCTACGCGGAATGCCGAAGAGGGCGAGCAACTCGTCGTCCCAATCGCCGGTGTGGATGTTGAAGAGCATCGTGCGCGAGGCGTTGCTGGGGTCCGTGACGTGAACGCGGCCGCCGGTGAGCTGCCAGACGAGCCACGAGTCAATCGTGCCGAACGCGAGTTCGCCGCGCTTCGCCCGCGCCTTCGCACCGGGGACGTTTTGCAGGAGCCACTGGAGTTTCGTGCCGGAGAAATAGGCGTCGAGCACCAGGCCGGTCTTGCGGCGAATGAGCGTGGCCTTCCCGGCGCGCTTGAGTTTGTCGCACACGGCGGCGGTGCGGCGGTCCTGCCAGACGATGGCGTTGGCGATGGGCTTGCCGGTGGCGCGTTCCCACACGACGGTGGTCTCACGCTGGTTGGTGATGCCGATGGCGGCGATGTCGTTGGCGGTGAGACGGGCCTTGAGGATGGCCTCGGCCGCGACGTTGGACTGAGTCGCCCAAATTTCGTTGGCGTCGTGCTCCACCCAGCCGGGCTTGGGGAAAATCTGCCGAAACTCCTGCTGCGCCACGGAGACGATGGAGCCAGCG
>CAZUUP010000481.1:0-4848 GCA_964623105.1 uncultured Akkermansia sp. | reverse complement strand
GTCGGCGACCGTTTGGCCACGCGTGCGCGACACCCGAATTTCGACGCGCAGAACCCCTTGCTGGGCGGCTGGCTTTTCGCGGATGCCGTGACGCCTGCGCCGCGGCCGGGCAGTCCCACCACCTACATGCGTTATCGCGGGGACCTGCCGGCCTTTGCCGACACGAGCGGGGCCGAGGTGCATGTCTTCATCGCCTGGGGCTGGGTGAATGCGATCGTGCCAATCGGGCGGATTGACCGGGGGCAGAAGCGCATTGATTTCGCTGGCAAAGGCGCGAGCCAGGACGTTCGCGCGGGCAACCGTTACTTCATCGAGAATGTGCGCGAAGCCCTGGATGCGCCGGGCGAGTGGTTCCTCGACCGGACGAAAAACGAAGTGCTTTACCTCTCGGCCGGCCCGGTCCAGACGGCGGTCGCGCCGCGGCTCAACCATCTGATTCGTTGCGCCGGTGACGCCGGGAGCGGGCGATTTGTCGAGCATGTGCGGTTCGCCGGCTTCCGCTTCGCCGACACGAGCCACACGATCTTCGAGGAGTATTACGGCCCGGACGATGCGTGCATCCAGTTGGCGGGAGCCCGGAACTGCGCGGTGAGCAACTGCGAGTTTGCCTGGTGTGGCGGCTACGCGCTGCGGCTCAGCGATCGCTCGGAGCGCTGCGTGTTTTCGGAGAACCGCCTGCACCACATGGGCCAGGGGGGCGTGATCATGGTCGGCGGCACGAAGGATCAGGCGCACCACTGCACAGTGACCGCCAATTCCATGGCGCATCTGGGCCAGATCTACAAACACGTCGCGGGCGTTTACATCACGTCCGGCAGCGACCATTACGTCGCGCACAACAGCATCACCGACGTGCCCCGCTACGGGATTTCCTTCAAGAGCCAGGGGGAGGAACGGCTCTCGCACCGAAATGTGATCGAGTACAACGACATCCGGCGCGCCAATCTCGAGACGAGCGACACCGGCGCCATCGAGAGCCTCGGCTACGAGAAACGCGACAGCGGGAACGTCGTCCGCCACAACCAAATCCTGGATGTCGTGGGCATGGACACCACCGCGGACGGGAAGTTCCGCACGCCGCATTTCAGTTGGGGCATTTACCTGGACGACTTCAGCAGCGGCACCCTGATCTACGGCAACATCGTCGCCCGCACGGTGACGGGCGGAATCTGCCTCCACGCCGGCAAGAACAACCTGGTCGAAAACAACATCCTCATCGATGGCCGCGACCGGCAGGTGCATCTCCACCCCGAGGGGCCGGACATGACCGGCAACCGGTTTGTCCGCAACATCGTCGCCTATTCCCGGCCGCAGGCGGAGTTGTTCTACCTGTTCCAGTCATGGAAACGGAACCAGCCCGGAAGATTCGCCGAGTGCGACAAGAACCTCTACTGGGTCACGGGCGCGGATCTCCGGACGCTCCCGACGAAAAACACGCCCAACGGCCCGTTCAGCGCGTGGCGGGCCGCCGGGTTCGACAAAAATTCCGTGGTTGCCGCTCCCAAGTTCGTCAACGCGGCGAAGGACGATTACCGCCTCGCACCCGATTCGCCCGCCTTTGCGCTGGGATTCAAACCCATCCCCGTCGAACTGATCGGCCCCGACGGCTGGCAAAAACGCGGCAAGCCGCTGCGGAGCGAAACCGCCAAATGACCGGCCGAACCCAGCCCAAACCCGCAGCGCCGTGAGATTTCACCCCACGCCATCCGGGCGACGCCTGACCTTCGTCCCCCGCTCGCAACCACCTGCCGACGCCCCCGAAACCTGACCGCGCTTCACTGCGCCACCCGGATCACCGACCACGCCACCGCGGCGACCAGAATCAGCAGCACCGCCACCAACAGCGCGCCCACACATCCCGCCTTGGCCGGAGCGGCAGAGAACTTCTCCGGCGAGGAGGCGCGCAATTCCGCCTCGAGCTTCTCGATGGCATCCTTGGCTTCCTTCAGCCCGGCGTTCGTCTGCTCACGGTAGATCTTGATCGCCTCAATCTTCTGTCCCGCAAACAGCGCGCGCTTGATGCTCTCGATCTTCGGTTCCGGGGTCGGTGGATTCATGGTCTTGCGGGTGGAGATTCAATCGCCAGCCAATCAGCCCCGGCGCCCGGCGCAGCGGCGCAAGGACGCACTTTCCCTCATTGCGGCACCAGCTTGAACACCTTCCCGGTCTCGCCCACCAGGCCGCGCCCGTCGTTGGTCATCACGTACAGTTCGCCATCCGAATTCTCCCCGAGGGCGACAATGCACTTGCCCAGCTCGCCATTCGGCAGCCCCGCCAGCGGCAGCAACTGCATCCGCCACGGCTTTCCCGGCGCCTCCGGCCGCGACGCGTAGTACACCGCGCCATCCGACTTCGTCCAGATGCGCGACCAGTCCGCGAACACGTAACAACCCGCCAGTTGCGGAATCGCCTTGCCGCGATACACATACCCGCCCGTGATGCTCGTCCCGCCCGCGTCCGCATCCTTCGGGAAACCCTTCGCGTTCTTGTACACAAAAATCGGATCCTGAAACGGCCGCCCCTCGGCATCCTTTTCCGCGCGCGTTTCCGCCGCCTTCAACGGCGCCTTGGGATCAAATCCCTCGAAGCCTTCGCGCAGATTCCAGCCATAATTGCCACCCTTGACGATGATGTTCACCTCCTCGAACCGGTTCTGCCCCACGTCCGACACAAACAACTCCCGCGACCCGCCCCGGTCAAACGACAACCCCCACGGATTGCGCATCCCAAACGCATAAATCTCCGGCCGCGCCTTGCTGTTCCCGACAAACGGATTGTCCTTCGGCACCCCATACGGACTGCCGGAATCCACGTCGATGCGCAGAATCTTCCCCAGATGCGTCGTCAAGTCCTGCCCGTTGCCCTGTGGCGGGTGCCCCAACCCGACATCGCTCCCGTTGCCCCCATCCCCCGAGGAGATGTACAAAAAGCCATCCGGCCCGAACGCCATCCGGCCCGAATTGTGATTCGCCTGCGGCTGGTCAATCTGCAGCAGCCGCTTTTCATACGACGGGTCCGCCTGCGACCGGTCATCAGGCAGCGTGCGGAACTCCGACACATGGCTGGTGTGATCCCACTTCTCCGGCCCGCCGGCCCGCAGCGGCGCGCTGTAGTAAACATAAAACTTCCCGTTGGCGTTGAACTTCGGATGCAGCGCGATCCCCAGCACCCCGCGCTCGTCGAACCCGTCTTTCAACTTGGTGAGCTTCGGCCGCAAATCCAGAAACACCTTCGCCGGCCCCTCCTTTGACAACAGCTTGATCACCCCGACCTGATCGCCAATCAACACCCGCCCCGAGCCGTCCTCGAACGGAATAAGGTTGATCGGCGAGACATACCCCTCGGCCACCAAGCGCAACGCGACAGGCTTGGTAACCTGCGCAGAGGCCGTGCTGGAACTCAGGGAACAACCGGCAGCCACCATCAGGCCGCCGCAAACGAGCTTGCAAAGCGAAAAGGGATTCATGACCGCACTTTAGCAACCGGCCCGCCCGATACAAGACCCCACCGCGAAAATGTCGCCTTCAGGCCCTCCGCAGCCTGGGCCGCGCATCTTGCAGCCCCTCACCCGCCCGCCCCGAAATTCTCCGCCATCGCGACCGCCTTGAGCATCGCCTTGGATTTGTTCACCGTCTCCTGAAACTCCGCCTCGGGCGTCGAATCATTCACCCATCCGCCACCCGCCTGCACATACGCCCGGCCGTTCTTGATCAACGCCGTGCGGATCGTGATGCAGCAGTCGAGATTGCCGTTGAAGGAGAAATACCCCACGCACCCGCCATACGGACCCCGCGCCGTCCCCTCCAGTTCCGAGATGATCTGCATCGCGCGGATTTTCGGCGCCCCGCTGAGCGTTCCCGCCGGAAAGGTCGCCCGCATCAGGTCATACGGGGACTTGTCCGCCGCCAGCCGCCCTTCCACCTGCGAGACAATGTGCATCACGTGGCTGTACCGCTCGATCGTCATCAGGTCCTTCACCTGCACGCTCCCGAAATCGCACACGCGCCCGAGGTCGTTTCGCGCCAGGTCCACGAGCATCACGTGCTCCGCGCGCTCCTTCGGATCGGCCAGCAACTCGTGTTCGTTCGCCACATCCTGCTCGGGCGTCCTGCCCCGCGCCCGCGTGCCCGCGATCGGCCGGATCTCCACATGCCGCTCCTCGCACCGCACGTGAATCTCGGGGGACGCCCCCACCAGCGCAAACCCGTCCAGCTCCAGGAGGAACATGTAAGGCGAGGGATTGATCGACCGCGCCGCCCGGTAAATGTCCAGCGGCGAAGCCTTCACCGGCGTCGAGAACCGCTGCGAACCCACCACCTGAATGATGTCCCCCGCCGTGATGTATTCCTTGGCCTTCAGCACGTTCGCCACGAACCTTTCCTTCGTCACATTCGATTCAAACGGCACCGGCGGCGCCTCCCGTGGCAGCGTGATCGGCACATGCTCGGTCGGCTGCTCCAGCAACGCCACCAACCGCTCGATCTCCGCCACCGCGTTCTCATACGCCTCCGCCGGACTCGCCGCCTCCTCGACCACCGCATTCACCAGAATCGTGATCGTCTGCTGCACCCGGTCAAAGATCAGCAGTTCGTCCGCAATCAAGAAATACAACGTCGGCGTCTCCAGTTCGTCCCGCGCCGGCCGCGGCACCACCGGCTCGACGTCGTGGATGAATTCATAGCCCAGAAAACCCACCGCCCCGCCCGTGAACCGCGGCAGCCCCGGCAACGCCACCGCCCGATACCGCGCCAGCATCCGCTCGATCACTTCGAGACCGTCCCGCACCACCGGCAAGCCACCCGCGACCGCCACGCCGAGATGGGCTTCTTCGACGGCTGGAACACCTGC
>CAZUUP010000480.1:0-4852 GCA_964623105.1 uncultured Akkermansia sp. | reverse complement strand
GCCGCGAGGTTGGCCGTCCGGTCGAAGCAGGCGCGCACGGGGACACGGAAGCCGGCGATCACATTGCTGGCGATTTCGCCGGTCTTGAGGCTGGCGTGGCGGTGGTACTTGCCGGTGCGCAGCAGGTATTGTTCGACGTGCTGGCGCTCGGGATCGACGAGCCAGTATTCGCGGACGCCGTTGGCGGCGTAGTCCTCGAACTTCACGCCGCGGTCGGTGGCCTCGGTGCTGGGCGAGAGGACTTCGACGATGAAATCAGGCGCGGGAAATTTCATCTGGTCGGGTTTGAAGCGCGCGGCCTTGGTTTTTGCGAAGAAGCAGATGTCCGGCTCGTAGTCGTTGCGGGCGAGGCAGACGAGGGTCTTCTCAAACTTCACGACGCCGAGTTGGTGTCGGGCGACGTGAATCGACAATATTAAAAACAACATCTCAGCGGCTTCGGTATGCTCGTATCTGGCTGGCGAATGCACAATCACCTCCCCGTTGATGAACTCCCATTTCCCCGCTTCGGTCATCTCGTCGTAGAACTGCTCGCGGCGTTTGCGCTCGTCGGCGAGCAAATCCTGCAACCGCGCGACGTGCCGCGGCAGTTGCGGGGACTTGATCAACTCTTCGAGAATGGCGGTCATCAAGGCAAAGCTTAAAGGGAGTGTCCGTCCGGTCAAGGCGACGGGAACCCGCGCGAACGGCGCAGCGCCCGGCGGACGAATCCGCCCCGACCCACACGGGCGTCCGGCCCGCGCACCGGACGCCGGGAGCAATCCGCAGGCGGTGCGGGCGTCCCCGTCCGGCTTACGGAATCGCGTTGATGGTATGCATGACCTGCGCGGACAGCGCAGCCCCGTCGGCGGTCTTGAGGTTACGGAAGCTCAGGGACTGCTGCATGACTGGCTTGAGGCCGGCAATCTCGAGGGTGACGGTCTTGCCGTCGGCCGAGAGTTTGGCGGATTTTAGTTCGAGCTTGTCATGGCCCTTCTTTTCGGGATCGGCGACCGTGAACTCGGGCGAACCGTAGTTGCTGGTGCGTTTGTAGTTCCAGCGTTCGCCCGTGTAATTCTGGAGATCCTCGGCGGACGCCTTGTCGAGGGGCGCGCTGAAGGTCAGGGCGACGGCGCCCTTGGTCACCTTGAGGCCGGAGACCATCTGCACGGGTTTGCCCGTGTAGCGGATGCGGTCCAGCCCGCCTTCTTTCGCGGCGTTGCTCTGCCAGCCGCGAAGGCCGGCGTTGTAAAGCTGGCCATCGACCGGATTGAAGCGCGGACGCATGGCGGAGGAGGTGAACTTGAGCGGAAACTTGACCACGCCGCCCTGCATCTGGCCGTTGACCTCTTCCTTCAACACGAGATAAAGCGACGACTGGCCGTAGGAGGTGTGCAGCAACTCGCCTTTGAACGGGCCCCATTTGTCGCTGGTGACCCAGGCCTGCCCACCGCCGGAATTGTCCCAGCTTTTCGGCAGCCAGCAAAGCGGTTGGGTGAAGGTCTTCACGTCCTTGCCGTGCGCGAGGTCTTCAACTCCGAGGAAGCCGCCGGGCTTGACCCAGTTGATCGGGCACATCGGCACCCAGGTGCCTTCGTTGTCACCGGTGGTCACCTGACCGTCGGGGCTGACGCCGATGCCATTGGGCGCGCGAACGCCGGTGGCATGGACCGAGAGTTTTTCGCCATACTTGTCGATCTTGAGCACGCAGCCGGCATGGGCGCTGATCTCGCCATTGCCACCGCCGCCGCCGAAACCGCGGCCGCCGCCTTTCACCGGACCGGCCTTGGCGGTGTAGAAATTGCCTTCGCTGTCGGTGTGAAGGTCGAAGACAAACTCATGGAAGCCGGGCGAGCTGGTGATCTCGTTGTTGAAGTTCTCGTAGTAATCCGCCTCGCCGTCGTTGTTCAGATCGACATAGCGGGTGATCTGGTCGCGGCCCGTGGTGTAGATGACGTCATCGACGATCTTCAATCCGAGGGTCTCGAAACCACCGGAGGCAAAGCGCGTCCACGTGAGCTTCTCGAGCTTGTCGTCGATGCCGGAAACGATCCAGACATCGCCATCCCACGTGCTGAGCGCGGCGCGTTTGCCATCGGAGAAAAAGTCCAAACCGCCGAAACGCACGCGGCGATTCCACGGGTTCGGGACGGGCGGCGTCAGCGTGTCGGTGACGTAGGCGCCATCGGGCGTGGTGCTGCTGGCGAGCACGCCCTTGGTCTCGACCGCCTCGGGCCAGTGGCGCGGACCGCCCTTCGCATAATCAACCAGCGCCGGCTTTCCCTCGAGCAGGGCCGCGAATTTGTCCACCGCCGAGGCAGCTCCGCGCCAGAGGACGAGCTTGAAGAGGGACGCCGGCGTGTTGGCAGGGATATTGAGCACCAACCGGTTGCCGTCGATTACGACCAACTTCAAGCCGTCTGGCGCGCCGACCAGCGCGGCGATAGTGACGAGGTCATTGGCGGTGAGCGTGGCGCGCGCACCCTCGACCTTGGCGGTGGCACCCTCGACCTCGCATACGGCCATGGTCAGCGCCGACTTGGTGGCTTCCGTCTTGAAGGTGCGGACAAACCCGGTTTCGCCGCCCTTTTCCACGCTGCCCGGTTGTTCAAGAATCTTGGTGCCGTGGACGGTATAGGCGAGAACGAGGTCATTGCCCACGGTGTACATGCCGTCCCAGCGGCACCAGGTGCGGGGCAGTGGGCCATAGGGTTCTTTGCGCGGATCCTTGAACGAGCCGTCTTTGTCCGCCCAGCCCGGCTGCTGGCGCAGGCCGAATTTTTGTTCGCCTGCGATCTCGGGATGCCCGCCGTGCGAACCGTCAAACGTCACCCCCTTGGAGGTGATGAAACCGGCGAGCGTTGCCCCGCCCTTGCCCTGAGCCATGCCGCTCGTCCAACCCGCGGACATCCGCAACAAATCCGTGTCGAAACACATGAACGCCTCGGGTCCGACGATCATGGCGATGCCCTTGTTGGCCTTGTTGTTCGCCGGGAATTTCGCGCCGATGCACGCCTTCTGATACGGGTAATCCGACTGGATAAGCGGAGACTTGGTCTGCTTCCACGACTTGCGGTCGGCTTTTCCGGCATCGGCGCCAAAAGCGGTGGCGCCCAGAAAGCCGCCGGCCAGCGCGACGGCGGCGGCAGCGGTCTGCACGGCCTGACGGCGGGAGATGGGAGCGCTAACAACGGAGGAAACGGCGATGGAGGTTTTCGTGGACATGGTATTTCTAGGCAATGGACTGAGAATAAAAACCCGCTCCATGAAGGAAGGCGGCAACCGGCCACAATCCGTCCAAGAAACAGCGCGGACTTGGACCCGGGTGACGCAGAGTAAATTCACAGGCAAACCCGGAGGGGGAAGATCCGCGCGAGCCGGTCTCAAGCTTCCCCTGACTGGCTGCTCCAACGGCTCCACCTCGCAATTCCGGCGCTCCCGCCATTGTTACTGGGGCGACGGCGCCGACTGGCTGCCGAGTTGTTGCTTTGTGGGGCGCGGACGCTGGCGGGTCGGGAGCGGTTCGCCGGTCTCGCGATCGAATTCGTCCCGGGCCCGGACTCCGGGCATCGGATCGCGCGTTTCGCGCTGCCAGCGGGCCAACTCGCCGCGCAACGCCTCGAGGGTGCCAGCCAGGGCGGGTTCGGCGGCCAGATTCCGCAGTTCGTGAGGGTCCGCCGCCAGATCATAAAGTTCCTCGGCGGGAAGGGGTTTCTGGAAGCAACCGAGTTGCGCAGCCGTGAGCTGGCCGGCATCCCGCAAGCGCCGCATCGCCCGAAAGGTCGGGCTGCGAACTGCGTCCGCCGGCGGGGTGTTGGGCAGTTCCGGGGCAAAATTGCGGATGTATTTGAACCGCTCGCTCCGCACCGCCCGGGCATGGGCGTCGAAGTCGTGCCAGTTGTGCTCGGCAAAGATGTGTTCCCGCACCTTGGTCCGCGGATCGGCAAACAACGGGGCGAAGCTGCGTCCCTGAATGCTCCCGGGCCGGGCAACCCCGGCGACTTCGAGCAGCGTCGGGGCGAGATCCACCGCGCTCACCAGGCTGCCGCTGCTGCTGCCGCGTTGCACCTTCCCCGGCCAGCGCACCAGCAACGGCGTGCGGATGCCGCTGTCATACAGCGTGGTCTTGCACCGGGGAAACGGCCGGCCGTTGTCCGAGAGAAACAAGATCAACGTGTTGTCCGCCACTCCTTGAGCCTCCAATTCAGCCAGGACCCGGCCGACGTGCTCGTCCAACCGGGTAATCTCGTCATAGTAAAGCGCCAGGTCCTTGCGGGTCTCCGGCACATCCGGCAAATACGGCGGGACCATCACGTCCGCCGGCGTGTGCGGACGGGGCAGGATGTTTTCCTCGTAGTCCCGGTGTGGATCAAATGCGGCGAGCCACAGGAAGAACGGCCGGTCACGCGGACGCTCGCGCAGCGTGGGCAGCCACTGGGCGCAGCCGCTCTCGTCCTTCGCCTGCTTCATCACACCCACCGTCGCGCCCGGCTTGGCGCCCGCCGGCAGTTGAAATCCCCCGGTTCCCGCCTCGTGAACCACGTCGAAACGGTCCTTGACGGCCTCGCCCAGATGCCACTTGCCCGCCTGCGCCGTCCAATAACCGGCGCGTTTCAAGTGCTCGACAAACGTCACCTGCTCGCCCGGCAACGACCAGTGAAGCTGCTCGGCATCCGTGCTGTGCGGATACCGTCCTGTGATCAGGCTCGACCGGCTGGGACTGCACGAACTGCAAGTGAGGAACGCCCGGTCAAACCGGATCCCCTCCCGGGCCAGCCGATCCAGGTTCGGCGTGCGAATCTTCGGATGTCCATACGCCCCGCAGTCATCCCACGCCATGTCATCGGCGATGATCAGCACGATGTTCGGCCGC
>CAZUUP010000479.1:0-4861 GCA_964623105.1 uncultured Akkermansia sp. | reverse complement strand
TTACACGCGCAGCGCCGGCCTCTTCGGCAACGAGATGCATTCGCCCATCATGTGCATCGGCAACGGCATCCCGGCCATCGTGTGCCGTTGGGCCGAACAGACGAGCAAGGGAATCATGTGGCGCGACATCGGCCTGGGCGACTGGCTTTTCGACTTCGACAAGGAAGAGGACCGCGCGAAGCTCGTCTCCGCCGTGCTCGCGATGGCCAAAGACCCGGCCGCGGCGAAAGCGAAGGCCGCGAAGGCCCGCGAGTTCGTGATGAGCAAATTCGCCGCGAGCATGGGCGTGGTGAAGCAGCACTTGCCGTGACGCGGCCCCACCCTCGCGCCAAGACCCAAGCAGCCATGATCACGCTCACTCACAAAGGATTCTCGATCCGCCTTTCGGATCTTACGCAACGACCTTACCGGGCGGCGCTCTGTGATGTTCTCTTGGTCGTCACGCGCAGGAATCGGAAGGAAGCTCTCGCTGAGTTTGCCCGGGCGGAGGCCACTTGCAGCATGACCTACAGCGGCTTGCGAACCGAAGGCGTGGACGATCTGGCGTTTCTGAAAGACTTCCCTTCGTTGCGCTATCTGGAAATCGCCGACCCCGCGCCGGCAGACCTGCGACCGCTGGAGTCCCTTTCCAATCTCCGCGGGCTGATGATCGAATCGCCTCCGTGCGGACTCGATTTCGCCTGCTTTCCCGAGCTCGAAGTCTTCGCTGGCGCGTGGCACAGCGAGAATCGGGGCGTGGCCGCGGCGCGGGAATTGCGCCGTTTGCACATCGGGAAGTATGTGACGAAGACCCGGGACTTTTCCGCCCTCGCCGGCAGCATCCGGCTCGAGGAATTGCACCTCACGCAGACTCCCATCCAGTCGCTCGACGGTCTCGAGACGCTCGAAGACTTGCGTTATCTCGACCTCGCCTACGCCCCGAAGCTGAATTCCATCGGAGCCTTCGCCCGATGCGGGGACAGCCTGCGCGAGCTTTCCCTCCAGAAGCTCCCCGCCATTGCCTCCTACCAACCGCTGGCCGCGCTGTCGCGGCTGCGGCGGCTCAAGGTCAGTTCGTGCGCACCCATGCCGGACCTGAAATGGACTGAACCGCTCAGGCAACTGGATTTCTTCACGTTCGTCGAAACCAACGTCATCGACGGCGACATGACTCCGCTGCTCCACCTGCCGGCCCTGCGCATCGTAGGCACCGGGGAAAAGCGCCGCTACAACCTCACCTCCGATGAAGTGATGGCCCGGCTCGCCAAAGCCCGCGATGATTCAGCCGCCAGCGGCAAGGCTTCCCAATCCGGCCCGAAGATTGTTTGATGCCATCCCACGCACCCATAAACCCACACCCACAAATCCACCACCGCACCTATGAAAATCGCCACCCACATCGTCGCCACCCTGTTCGGCCTGATCTTTCTCGCCGGGGGCCTGTTCTTCTTCTTTGGGAAAATGCCCGAAGGCCCGCCGCCGGACTCGTTGCCCGGCAAATTCATGGCGGCCTTCGCGCCCACCGGCTATATGGCCTTCGTGAAGGTTTGCGAAATCATCGGCGGCGCGCTCGTGATCGTGCCGAAGACGCGCAACCTCGGCCTGCTCGTCCTCGGCCCAATCGTCATTAACATCCTCTGCTTCCATGGGTTCGTCGTGAAAGGCGGCTGGGGTCCAGCGCACGCGTTCATTACTGTCGCCGCGCTGTTCCTGCTGTGGACTGAGCGCCGCGCCTTCGCGGGTTTGGTGAATCGTCCGGCAACAACCCCGACGCCGCAATGAAGCAGGTTCTACTTGATTACCGGGGCTGGCTGGTCGCCGCGCTGCTGGCATTCGGCCACGGCCTCGTCGCCGCAACGCCGCCGAACCTCGAGGCAGACCTTTTGGTCGTGGGTGGTGGCGAGGCGGCCGTTGCCGCCGCCGTGCAGGCCGCGCGGCTCGGGGTTGCGCGCGTGGTGCTCGTGAGTGACATCGCGATGCTCGGCGGGCAGTTCAGCGCCGAGGGCGTGGGCAACGTGGACGAATGGACGACTGTCAACGGCAAGCGCGCCCGCTTCCCGCGCTCGGGGATGTTCCTTGAAGTCGCCCGCGCCATCGAGGAGACCAACCGCCGCAAATACGGCAAGGCCGAGCCGGCCAATTCCTTCTGCGCCTGGCTCACCGTCGAGCCGCGCGAGGCCGCGCGCATTTTCGAGGAACTGGTCGCCCCGCACGTCGCCAGTGGACGGCTCCGTATCGAACGCGGCTGGGAGCCGGCGAAGGTCGCACTCGCCGGCAATCGCGTCACGGGCGTGACCTTCGCCCGGAGCGCGGGCTTCAGCCCGCTTCAACGTGATCCACGCGAGGCGGCCGGAAACAACACCAACGCCCCGCTTCTCGAAGTCCACGCCCGCCTCACGATGGACGCCTCCGACTGGGGCGATGTCATCCAGCTCAGCGGCGCGAAATGGAGCGCCGGACCCGATCCGAAATCGCGCTTCGACGAACCCAGTGCACCCGCGCAAATCACCGAGGCCAACCGGCGCGAGATGAACCCGCTGACCTGGTGCGTCGTCGTGCGCGGCTCCGCGAAAGAGAGCATCATCCCCGAGCCGCCGGGCTTCGACCCGCGCCGTTACTTCGGTTGCAGCCGCGAGACGCGCACCAACTTCCTCGCCACCGGCTGGCCCAAGGGCGTGCTGTTCATGAACGTCCCGGCCTTCGCCGACACCACCCATCCCGGCGGTCCCTACTCGCCGCCGGTGAACATTTACACGCACCGCCGCCTCGTGGACGCCGCGCACCATAAATGGCCGCACGAACAGGAGGCGCTGTTCTTCAACTGGCCGCCGCAAGATTACCCGCTTGATGTCTGGCCCAAGCCCGTCGCCGACGCGCTCGACGCTTCCGAACCCGGCGCGTCGCGCAAGAACCTCGTCGCCCTCACGCCCGCGCAGCGCCGCATTGTGTTCGACGACGCCAAGCGCCATTCGCTCGGCCTGCTGCATCATGTGCAGAAGCTGGAGCCGCGCTTCCGCAAACTCGAACTCACCGACGAATTCGGCACACCTGACCGCCTCCCGCCCAAGCCCTACATCCGCGAGGGTCTGCGCCTTGAAGCGCTCACGATGCTGCGCGAGCAGGACCTCCGCACGCCGCACCCGGAGCCGCGCTGGGCCAAGCTCATGCCCGCCGATGCGATCTTCGGCTTCCAGTTCAACATCGACTTCCACCCGACGCGCCGGCAGTTCCTCCGCGACGACCCCGCCGCGCCGTGGGCCACCATCCACACCGCCACGCGCAATTGGAGCACGCACACCGACCGCGGGATGTTTCCGCTGCGCGGCCTCGTGCCCGTCGAACGCGACGGCCTGCTCGGCGCGGGCAAAAACATCGGCGTCAGCAGTGTCGTGCAATCCGCCCTGCGCCTGCACGGCCAGATGATGCTTTGCGGCCAGGCCGGCGCGACCGCCGCGTGGCTCTGCCTCCGTGACAACCTCCAACCCCGCGCCCTCGCCGCCGATGCCCGCCGCGTCCGCGAACTCCAGCGCACCCTCGCCCACGGCACCAACGGCCCCGGCGTTCTGCTGTGGCCCTACCACGATCTCCCGCCCGACCACCCCGCCTTCACCGCCGCGAATCTGCTGACCCTCGCCGGCCTCTGGCGCGCGGACCTCGACAGCATTTTCTTCCAACCGGACAAACCAGTCGCGGGCGACGAATGGGAGGCGGTTATCGGTCGGTCGCCCGAGTCGGTCCGCGACACCTTGCGCAAACTCCCTCCCCCCACCAATCGCACCGCGGCGGTTCGCGCGCTGGCGGACACCCTTGACTTCACCCGGCTACCCCTTTCGCACAGATGAAGCGCAGCGCCCATCTCCTGCCTCCCTTGCTGGCAACCCTCGGCGTCATCGGCGGATTTCCAGCCGCAGGTCTTGCCGCCGATGTGCTCATCTACGGCGCGACGCCCGACGGGAAGGCAGCCGCTGTCGCCGCCGCCAAGTCCGCCCAGTTGGGCATCGCGATTGACAAGCTGCCCTCGGTCAGTGGCAAAGTAACCCGTGGCGAGTTCCTCCGGACGGCCCCCGCCTTGGACAACCGGAATGCGCCCGCACATTAACCGTGAATCCAGATTTCAAACCGCTGACTGGCGCGCTCTTCTGGGAGAAGATCGGGCGCGCCCGCAAGGTGCCGCCGGAAGAACGCATGAGCGCCGGTCCGAGGCTTTTCGATTGCGACTGTTCCATCACCATGAACGCCTTGCGCGAGCACATGCCCGACGCGACGGAAGCTCAGTTGCCCGGCAAAATGCGGGAGCGCATCGCCATCAAACACCGGTTGGACGAGTCCACGCGATGATGCTTGCTCCGACTGTCGTTCGCCGGGTCGTTGCGGCGCTGAATCACGCCGGCATTCCACAGCTGCCGGTGGGGGGAGGGGCGCGAAATTATTACACGGAACCGCGCTCGACCAAGGAAGCGGACCTGTTCACCGGGATGAGCGTCAGGTCGGTTCGCCCTTTGCCGGATGCTCTTGGTCCCGGCTTTCGCAGGGATGCGCAAATGACCTTCGAGACGAACACCGGCTCTTCAAACAATGTCATCGTCCACCCAGAATGCGGGTTTACGGTGGAACTGTATTACCTGAGTGACGACGCCCACGATCACGAACGTTATGTGCGGCGGCTTGCGACCAACTACAAGAGGCAACCGACCTGCGTCTTGGCGGACGAAGACTGCATTGTGACAAAGCTCCGTCGGCCGTGCTCGAAAGATTTTGATGACCCGCGCCCCGGCATCCACTCGGCTCGGGGACAAACCCCGAGGCCCTGAACCATCATTCTCAACCCATGCCCCATACCCAGCACCCCATCGAAATACTCCGGTTCAACACCTGCGGCTCC
>CAZUUP010000478.1:0-4864 GCA_964623105.1 uncultured Akkermansia sp. | reverse complement strand
CGGGGGCGGACGGTAGGAGATGAGGTGGGCAAAGTTTAAAGCTCAAAGTTCAAAGCTCAAAGTTCAAGGGAAGCACCAAGATCCAAGTTCCAGTCCGGAGAATACTTGAGAAGATGGGGCGCGGTGGGTTGGGGGTGGGGGCGATTTGCCTGGGGGGGCGGGTGTTTGTGCTGGCCGGCGGGGGGCGGTTCGGGAGTTGGCGATGAGCGCTGGAGCGGGGTGGGGGTGAGGTGTTCATTGCGCGGGGGTTGGGAAGTGTGTTTAGCTGCGCGGGCGCGACATGATTACTTTTCTTCACGGGAAACTGGTGGATGCCCTGCCGACGCAGGTGACGATCGATGTCAACGGCGTCGGCTATGAGGTGCTGATCCCGCTGTCGTCGTTCAACAAGCTGCCGTCGCCGGGGAGTGAGTTGCGGTTGCTGACGCATCTGGCGGTGCGGGAGGATGCGCATGTGTTGTATGGATTTGTCACGGCGGCGGAGCGGGAGATGTTCCGGTTGTTGATCAACACGGTGAGCGGGATCGGGCCGAAGATCGCGCTGAATGTGCTGAGCGGGATGAATGTGCCGATGTTGCGGGGGGCGGTGTCGCAGGGGGATGTCCGGGCGTTGTCGCAAATTTCGGGGATTGGGAAGAAGACGGCGGAACGGATCGTGGTGGAATTGAAGGACAAGATCGGCGAGGCGGGGGCGTGGGAGGCGGGGAGTGCGGAGCGGACGTTGTCGGCGGGGGATCAGAAGGTGAACGATGCGGTGCTGGCGTTGATGGCGCTGGGATTCAAGCAGGCGGAGGCGGTGGAATCGGTGCGGGCGGCGCAGGCGGTATTGGGGCCGGACGCGGGGGTGGAGAGCCTGGTGCGAGCGGCGCTGAAAAAGGGTGCATGATGGAACCTGTGGCGGTGAAGCCTCGCACATCCGGGATTGTCCGGCCGCAGCCGTTGAAGTGGCATCAGCAGGTGGCGGCGGTGGCCATCGTGGCGGTGATCCGGGGTTTGGCGCTGACGTTGCGAACGCGGCGGGAGGATCGGTCGGGGTTGCTGGCTTCCAAGGACGGGGAGCAGGTGATTTTTGCGGTGTGGCACAACCGGCTGGCGTTGACGATGCCGGTGTTTTATCGCTTCGTGCGGCCGTGGACCCCGCGGCGGGGATTGGCGGCGGTGGTGAGTGCAAGCCGGGATGGCGGGTTGGTGGCGCGGGTGTTGGAATTGTTCGGCGCGCAGGCGGCGCGGGGGTCGTCGAGCCGCCGTGGAGCGCAGGCGTTGTTGGAGCTCACGACGTGGGCGGAGCGGGGGCATCATCTGGCGATCACGCCGGATGGTCCGCGGGGGCCGTGCTACCGGGTGCAGGAGGGCGTGGTGGCGCTGGCACAACTGACGGGGCTGCCGATTGTGCCGGTGGGGATGTTTTTGAACTGGAAGGTCCGGTTGCGGAGTTGGGACCGGTTTCAGATTCCGCTTCCGTTTGCGCGCTGGGAACTGGTGTTTGGGGAGCCGATCCGTGTGCCGCGGGAATTGTCAGAAGCAGGGCGTGAGGCGGTGCGTGAGCGGATTGAGCGGGCGTTGCTGGAATTGTCGCGGGATTGACGCGACGGCGGCCCGGCTGATCGTCCCCGCGGACGGGGAGGGATTATATATGCCCGGGGGCGGTTGCGAGTAAACGGGTCGGTTCAGTAAGCGTTGTCGCGCTTGAAGAAGGTCTGGAACATGATCTGGAAATCCAGCCACAGGCTCCAGTTCTCGAGGTAGTAAAGGTCGTAGCGGACGCGTTCGACGAGGCTGGTGTCGCCGCGGAGGCCGTTGACTTGCGCCCAGCCGGTCATGCCGGTCTTGGAGGCGTGGCGGGCGTTATAGTGGGGAATCTCCTCTTTGAAGTTGGCGATCAACTCGGGGCGTTCGGGGCGGGGGCCGACGAGGCTCATGTTGCCCTTGAGAACGTTCCAGAACTGCGGGGTTTCATCGATGTTGGTCTTGCGCATGAACGCGCCGATGCGGAGGCGGCGGGGATCGTTCTTTTTCGCCCACTGGGCGCCGCCTTTCTCGGCGTCGAGACGCATGCTGCGGATCTTGATGATCTCGAAGTTGCGTCCGTTGCGTCCGGTGCGAACCTGCCGGTAGAAGATGGGACCGGGGGATTCGAGGTAAACGGCCAACCCGCAGAGGGCGATCAGGGGTGCCGAAATGGCCAGGCCGACCAGGGCTCCGATGATGTCCACGGTGCGTTTGAGGGCGCGGTTGGAGAGGCGGTCGAGGGGGAGTTCGGCGGCGCCGAGAATGGGAACGCCCGAGATGCTTTCAAGATGGAGGCCGGCGAGAGTCATCTGGAAGTAGGACGGGATGACCTTGAATTGCACGTATTCCTTTTCGCAGAGGTTGCTGAGGTCAACGATTTCCTCGAAAGACCGTTCGATGTCGGCCAGGACGACGATGTCCACTTCCTTGCGGGCGAGCAGTTTGGGCAGATCGGAGTAGTTGCCGAGACGGGGGATTTTGTCGGGTGGGGGCGATTGAAAACGGTTTCCCTCGGCGGAGACGCAGCCCAGGATGTCGTAGGGATGGCGGGAGTCGGTCTCGACGGCGTCGTCGAGGCGTCCGGCGTCGGGGTTCCAGCCGACGAACAGGATGCGCTGGCGGAAGTTGCGGGCGATGGACTCGAACTGGAGCAATCGATAGAACAAGGCGCGCCAGAGCAGGAGCGAGGCGATGCAGACGACGTACGACGAAATGACGTACAGCCGGGAGATGGGCGGGTTGAACTTGAGTTCCAAGCTCAGCCCCAGATAGGCGAACAGCCAGAAGGTCGTGCCCTTGAGGATGGTGATCGCCACGTCCCGGTAACGCAGCAGGTTCCGGGCGGTATAAAGGCGCATGAACCCGAAGGTCGAGAGCAGGAACATGGTGCCGATGGCAATCAGCCGGATGTAGTGATGAAACGGCATGTCCGGCGTATCGATGCCGATGGGAAGCCAGGCGGAGCGGAATTTAATCCAAAATCCGAGCATCTGCCCGGCAAGGATCACCACGGTGTCGCCCAAGAGCGCCACGGCGACCCAGAAATCCACCGCCTTCATGTCCCGGTGGGGGGTGGCCACTTGATTTGCGGACGCGGTTACTCCGGGAGTCACAACTTCGGGCATACGGGATTTGACTGTGGCGGTTGGATTCCGGCGGTCGGAGTTTTTGGAGATCGTCGCAGACTGCATATCTTGTCGTCCTTCTGTTACGAAGTTGCAAATTTTAATTCACCTGGAGCAGCTTTTCAATTCGGGAGGAATGATTTTGCCGGGGCTGGAGGGAGGGCTCCGAGAATCGGCACGCCGCTGACTGTCTCGAGGTGGAGTTTGGTCAGCGCCATCGGGAAATACGTCGGAACCACCTTGAAATCAACGTATTCCTTTTCACACAGGTTGGCGAGGCTGACCACGTCATCCATCACCAGCCGGAGATCGGTCAGCACGACCACATCGACGGATTTGCTCTCGATGATGGCGCGCAAATCTTGGTAGCTGCCCATGGGTTTTACTTCCTCGGGTGGTGGGATTTGAAAGGTGCCGTCGGGTGAGGGGAGGCAGCCGGTGATTTCGAACAGGTGATGGTTGTCCTTGCTGAAGGCGTCGGCGAGCCGGTTGGCTTCGCGGTTCCACCCGACACACAGCACGCGCCGGCGAAACTGGCTGATAAACCGTTCCTGTTGGAGAAGTTGCGAGAACAGCCAACGTGACGGCAGGAGGAAGATCACGCAGCCGAGGTAGGACAGGAGCGCGAACAGGCGGGAAATCGGCGGTTGAAAATCCAAGGCCAGGCTGATGGCCAGGAACGCGAAGACCCAGACGCCGGTGCCCTTGAGAATGGCCATGCTGGCTTCCGGGAAGTTGATCAGGTTCCGGGGATAATAGACTCGCAGGTGCGCGAAGGTGAACAGGAGCAGCGAGGTGCCAACCACGATCAACCGCATATATTCGGCAAACGTGACTGGACCCGCGTCCGGGGCCTCGGGGAACCAGCCGGAGCGGAAGCGCACCCAGAAGGCGAGCGCCTGGGACAGCAGAATGACCGCGGTGTCGGCGACTAGCGCGAGAACCACGGGGAGGTCTGTGCGAACGGCGTGACGGTCCGGGAAGCCGGTGAGGGAGGCGAGATTGGGCTTCGGGCGGGACACTTGGGCGGGGGCGGCGAGCGGTTGGTCGAGCAGGGCGGCAGACTGGATTTCTTGATTCGTCATTGCGCTTCCTCTTTCGCTGGCATTGGCCCGAAGATCGGGGCGATTTAATTTAGCACTCCTCTTTCTTTCGTGCGTCCAGTTTCTGGACATTTGACTTTTAACACTGGAACGCCGTTGGAGTTGAACTGCGGTGGCGAAACGCTCCGGTTCAGGGACGAGTTGGACTGGGGCCATCGAGAGTCGGAGGCCGGCGGTAGGGAGCAGCAGGAACCATGGGCCGAAAGGGATGAACCCGCTTGCGAGCCGGACGGCGGTTTTCGGTTGGACCGAGAGAAGTGATGAATTCAAAGCCGCACGGCGGTGTGGGGACCGGTGGCGGAAGAGCGGTCTGGTATGCTCCGCGAAATCGCGGCGGAAACGCAGCGGTCCAGCGGGCCGAGGCGGGAATCTTTTGTCGCGCCGCCGACGTCAGTCCGCGAATCTCAAGGACGACTTGGGCGGCGGACGTGTCAGGTTTTCTGGTTTTGCAGAAACCACTCGACGAAGCGCGGGATGCCTTCGTCGATTTTCACGGTGGGGTTGTAGCCAAGGAGATTGCGGGCCTTGGAGATGTCGGCGTAAGTGATTGGAACGTCGCCGGGCTGCGGGGGGTGGCGGTCGAGGATCGCCGGGCGGCCGAGGGATTTTTCGAGCAGTTCGATGAGA
>CAZUUP010000477.1:0-4883 GCA_964623105.1 uncultured Akkermansia sp. | reverse complement strand
TGGAACGGATCGGCCTGCAACAAGATGAGTGGCGCAAGGCGCTGCCCGCCGAATCCCCACGTCCCTGAGCGCCGCACTGTTTGACAGTCCCACTCGCGAACTTTTGTGCCGGTCAAGGCGAGCGGGCCACAACTTCGCGATAGTCACCAGCATCGCTACCCTCCGAACTCGCCGCTGGCAGGTGGCATACACGGCGCAAACCACCGTTCGCAGACGCCGCGCCTGCGAACGGATAATGGCGCAACGGCGGAACCCGTAGCCTTGACCGCCGCTCCCCCCAGCCTCACCCCAGACTCCCGATCCGCCGCAGTTGCATCACGGGTTCTCCCGCAACCCGCGACCGCCCCAGATCCACCTCAAATTCCGCCACCCAGTCGTTGTGCCCTTCCGGGTCCACCAACATCTGTTGCACCCGCCACGACCGCCTGTCCTCTGCCGGCACTACATAAGTGTGCCGCGCATTCCGCGCCTCCGGATCCAGGCGCAGTGCCCCGTGCCCAACATAAAACGCCTTCAACGCCGCCTCCAACCGCGCCGCCGTCCATGGCAACCCTTCGCCCTCACCCGCCGAAACTGTCGGGCCGGTCCCCACCACGTCCGACGCCCCGCCCGGCTTCGCTATGGACGCAGCAACTTCTCGGCCCGCAGTTTCCGCACCGCTTCCATCCACGTTTGCATCGCCTTCTCCGGCCGATCCCGCCGCCCCCAGCGCCGCTTCGAACTCCCCGTTCACCAGCGCCCGCAGAAACGCAAACACCTTCGTCCGGATCGCCGCCGTAAAGCCCCGCACATCCCGCGTCACATCCCGCGCCGCTTCCTCCGCCCCGGGCGGCCGCACCTCCGCCACCTCCGCCCGCTGATAAGCCGGATTACGCATCTTCTCCCACTCATCCAGCAGGCTGGAGTCCACCTGCCGGATCATCGTGCCCAGATACAATTCCATCTCCCGCACCGTGTCATTCTTCGCCGCATCCGGCACCGTCTGCGCCAGCACTTTGAAAACACTGTTCAAATGCCGCAGCAACACCCCTTCCGCCCGCTGCAACTCGTAGTCCCGGATGTAATCCGAGAACGACCGGAACTGCTCAAACATCTCCCGCGCAATCGACTTCGGCCGGATGTTCTCCTGCCCCACCCACGGATGCCGTTCCGCAAACGCATTGAACGTCGAGTAAACGAACTCCCGGTTGGGCTTCGGATGCTCGAGCTTTTCCAGTTCCTCAATCCGCCGGTCAAACTCCATCCCCTCCTGCTTCAACTCCGCCATCTTTTGCGTCTTCAACTTGTCCAACTGCCGCCGCAGGATCACGTCCGGATTCTCGAGGATCGACTCCACCAACGTCAGGAGCACCAGCGCGTAGTCCTCCTGCTCCGGATTCACCAGCGGTATCGTCTCGAGCAAATACAACGACAGCGTCTGATCCATGGAAAAATCATCCTGCAACTCCACGTTCACCCGCAGGTATCCGCCCTCCGGCGTCGGCGGGATGAACTCCACAATGTTCCGGTCCAGCAGCGACCGAAACAGTTGCCACGCCCGCTTCGCCAGCGCCTTCTTCGCCCGCGGCGACTCGTGACACCTCCCGATCATCTCCCGCATCGCCTCGCACCCGCCCCGCCGCCGGCTCAATACATTCAACAACATCGCGTGACTCACCTGAAACCGTGACGTCAACCGTTCCGGTGCCGCCGTCATCAGCCGCGCGTAGGTGTTCTTGTCCCAGTTCACGAAATTCTTCTCCGGCGGCTGCCGCTTCACGATCTTCTTCCCGTCCCGCTTCGCCTTCTCCTCCAGCTTCAAGTTCTCCACCACATGCTCCGGTGCCTGCGCCACGACCCACCCCACATCATCGAAACCCTTGCGCCCCGCCCGTCCGCTGATCTGATGAAAATCCCGCGCGCTCAAAATCCCCGTCTTCTGCCCGTCGAACTTGCACAGCTTCGTGAACAACACCGTGCGAATCGGCACGTTGATCCCCACCCCCAGCGTGTCCGTGCCGCAAATGATCTTCAACAAACCCTTCTGCGCCAAACCTTCCACCAGCACCCGATACTTCGGCAGCAAGCCCGCGTGATGCACCCCGATCCCGTGCCGCAGCCACTTCCGGATTTCCGGCCCATACGGACTGCTGAACTTGAAGCCCTCGATCGCATTCGCAATCGCCGCCTTCTCCTCGCGCGAACACACATTCACGCTGGTGAAATCCTGCGCGCTCTCCGCCGCCTCCTGTTGCGTGAAATGCACCACATACACCGGCGCCTTCCCATCCGCCACCAACGACTCCAGCGTGGCCGCCAGTGGCAATTCGGAATACTTGAACTCCAGCGGCACCGGCCGGTCCACGGACGCCACCGTCACCGTCGGACGCCCGTTCAACCGCGTCAGCTCCTCCTCGAAAAAGGCCGTCTCCCCCAGCGTCGCCGACATCAGCAGGAAACGCGTCTTGGCCATCGTCAACAACGGCACCTGCCACGCCACCCCCCGCTCCCGGTCCGCGTAATAATGGAACTCGTCCATGATCACCTCGCGCACCTCCGACTCCGCCCCCTCCCGCAGCGCAATGTTCGCCAATATCTCCGCCGTGCAACACAGGATCGGCGCGTCGCGATTCACCGACGCGTCCCCCGTGGACAACCCCACATTCTCCGGCCCGAACTCCCGGCACAACGCCAGCCACTTCTCATTCACCAGCGCCTTGATCGGACACGTGTACACCGACCGCCGGCCCCGCGCGACCGCCCGAAAATGCACCGCCGCCGCCACCAACGACTTCCCCGAGCCCGTCGGCGTGTTCAGAATCACATTCTTCTCCTCGAACAACTCCAGAATCGCCGCCTCCTGCGCCGGATAAAGCTGCAACTTCCGGCCCTCGACATAATCAAGGAACCGCCCCAGCAACCCATCATTGCTCGCGTCATCCCCACGCGGCAAAAAATCATACAACGTCTTCATCACAGCCCCGACCCTACCCCGTTCGCCACCGCCCCCACCACAAAAACCCCGACCGCCAGACCTCGCACCCTGCGCCAGTATCTCGCGCCCCGCCTTCCCGCTGTCCTTCCCAGATTTCCCGTGCTCCTTCCCGCCCTAATCCTTGACCAGCCCCCACAATCGGCGTAACACCATCCCAAGCCCGCTCCCCTACCCGCCCGGGCTTCTGTCGGCAGACAGCTCACAACCACAACCCAACCCCCGGAAAGGCCCTCCCATGATGACCACCCCCGTCAAAGTCCTCCTCGAATCCAAGGCCGTCCGCCTGCACTCGATCACCCCCGAGGCCACCGTCCTCGACGGCCTCCGCCTCATGGCCGACCACAACGTCGGCGCCCTCCTCGTCATGTCCGGCGACCAACTCGTCGGCCTCATGACCGAACGCGAATACGCCCGCAACGTCGCCCTCAAAGGCCGTTCCTCCGCCCAGATGCGCATCGCCGAACTCATCACCGCCACGCCCGCCACCGTCACCCCCGAGCAGACCATCGAGGATTGCATGCGCCTCATGACCCAACTGCGCGTTCGCCACCTGCCCGTCCTGCAAAACCAGCAGGTCACCGGCATCATCTCCATCGGCGACCTCGTCAACTGGATCATCTCCGCCCAGACCGAAACCATCCACCAACTCGAAAACTACATCGCCGGCCCCTACCGCTGACCCCACGTCGGTATCGATCCACCGGTCACTGATCACCGGCCACCGACTACTGATAACCCGCCACCCCTCACCTCCCCTCGCCCACCTTCACCCGCACAAATCGCGGCCAATACAACCGCGCATCCCGCACCACCTCCCAGAAGTCATGCGAATTGAACGCGTAACTCACCAGCAACTCCCCGTCCGCCCCCGCCCATCCATGCGCCTTCCCCGCATAGCAAAACGTCTGCCGCGTTAACCCCCCTTCCGGACACTTGTACACCCCCCACTTGCCCGTCCACGGCCCCCACGGCTCCGGCGCCGTGTCCGCTACAATGACATCCGACAATCCATTGCTCGTCGTCACCGCAACATACGCCCCCACCGACGCCACATAACTCACCGAGTACTCCGTCCCCATTCCCCCGCCCACTCCCCGCACCTTGGCAAACTCCCCGCTCCAACCCTCCCAGCCCCAAAAACTCCACGCGCCAAAGTCCTCGACCCTTCCCGCCGGGACCCTAGCTATCAACATCCTCCGGCCCCCAGAGTTCCAGACGACAGGCTCCTCGATCCCATACACGTAAACCCATTCCCCCGCCCGCAACACCGCCGAACCAAACAACCGCCGTCGCTCCGCCCCCAGCTCCGTGAACGGCACCCGCACCTGCGTCACCCGCCACTCCCCCGGCGCCGCCTCCGCATTCTCGATCCGCGCCAGCCACACCGCCACATTCCGAAACGCAAACGCCCCGCCCCCGCCCGTTTTCTCCATCTGCCACAAAAACACCCACGCCTTTCCCCCCTCGCCAACACCTCCGAACGGCCACAACCAACCCCGACCATCCACCGGTTCCAACCACGACCCCGCCCGTCCGTCCCCCTGCTTCCGATAAAAAAACTCCACCGCCCCCGCCTCCTCCTTCCCCGCCTGCACCCCCACCGAATTATTGATCATCACCACATTCGTCCGCCGCCCATCCACCACCCGGCCCACAAAAGTGTCCCCAAAAAACCACAACCTCCGCTCCGCCCCCAGCGACACCGAATAAATTGCATCCGCGCCCAGCCACCCATTCGTCCGTTGAAACAACCGGTTCCACCCCTCATCCGGCTGCGCCGACAACACCCGCAAACCCGCCGCCTCCACCCCTCCCGTCCCCAGCCACCCCGCCACCACGAGCAAGAACACCATTCTCATCCCCGCATCCTCCCATCCCGCCCCCTCCAACACCAGCCCGCAACCGGCAA
>CAZUUP010000476.1:0-4885 GCA_964623105.1 uncultured Akkermansia sp. | reverse complement strand
CCTTCATCAAGGTCAACTGCGCCGCCATCCCAGAAAACCTCATCGAAAGCGAACTCTTCGGCCACGAAAAAGGCGCCTTCACCGGCGCCCTCAACAAACGCGAAGGCCGCTTCGAACTCGCCCACGGCGGCACCATCCTCCTCGACGAAATCAGCGAAATCTCCCCCGCCGTCCAGGCCAAACTCCTCCGCGTCCTCCAGGAACGCGAACTCGAACGCGTCGGCGGCAACCGCACCATCAAAGTGGACGTCCGCGTCATCGCCACCACCAACCGCCACCTCGAACAATCCGTCGAACGCAAGGAATTCCGCCAGGACCTCTACTTCCGCCTCAACGTCGTCCCCATCAACGTCGCCCCCCTCCGCGAGCGCCGCGAAGACATCCCCCTCCTCGCCGAACAATTCCAGCTCCGCTTCTCCCGCAAACACGGTCTCCGCACCCTCGGCATCTCCCCCGCCTGCTCCGCCGCCCTCCTCGCCCACTCCTGGCCCGGCAACGTCCGCGAACTCCAGAACGTCATCGAACGCGCCGTCATCCTCTGCGGCGACAACGATTATCTCCAACCCGATCACCTCGGCTTCCCCCTCGCCACCAAAGCCGCCTCGCCCCCCGCCCCGCCCCCCGCCCCCATCCCCGTCGCCGTCACTCCCACCCCAACGCCAACCCCGACCCCGACTCCAACTCCCCCCCCCCCAGCCAACCCTTCGCCCGCCCCCGAACCCACCCGCACCCTCACCCTCGCCGAACTCGAAAGACAACAAATCCTCTCCGTCCTCGAAAAAAACCAGGGCAACCGCACCCTCACCGCCAAACTCCTCGGCATCTCCATCCGCACCCTCCGCAACAAACTCAACGAATACGGCCTCGCCGCCCGCGAAACCGAAGAAACCGAAGAACCCACCCAACTCACCCTCGAAGCCCCCACCTCCTGACCCCCCGCTCTTTCCCCATTCCCCTGCCCCAAATTCCCCTGCCAAAATCCCTCCCCTTCCCCTGCCACCGCCCCCCATCCCCCATGCTCCCCCTCCTCCTGCTCCTCCTCACCAGTACCCTTGCCCCCGCCGCCCCCGCGCCCCCCGCCCCTGAACCCACCCGCATCGTCATCGAAGCCGAAGACCTCCGCGGTGTGGACCAAACGCACTACGGCCCCGGCCCCACCTGGCAGGTTGGCCGCTGGGGCCACGACCTCTACCAAAACATGATCTTCGGCGGCGTCTGGGCCAGCCGCCTCCGCAACGCCATGACCGACGCCTCCGACACCCCCGCCGAGGCCACCACCGAATTCGAAGTCCCCATCGCCGCCACCTACAAAGTCTGGGCCAAATACGAATGCCCGCCCTTCTTCAACTACGCCTTCGCCATCCGCATCACCCCCGCCGCCGGTGGTCCCCCCGTCTTCGACCACACCTACGGCCTCCGCGAATCGCCCAAGCACTTCTGCTTCACCTCCAAACTCACCACCGGCGATCTCTACTGGAACTGGGGCCTCGACCACGACGCCGCCGAAGGCTACGAGGCGACACTCGAAAAGGGCCGCTACCGCCTCACCCTCGCCAAAACCAAAAATCCCGAACCCCGCGGCGCCCGCTCCATCGACGCCCTCCTCCTCACCACCGACCTCTCCCCCCTCTCTGCCCCCAAATTGCCCCGCTACCCCCTCCTCGACGAACTCCGCCGCGCCAACCACGTTTATTTCCGCTTCCACAACCCCGCCACCGCCACCGGCCCCATCACCATCAAGTGGAACCACTGGAACCATCGCTACAACGACTTCTACGCCGCCCAATACCGCGAACTCGTCAAATTCCACGATGCCTCCGGCAAACTCCTCGACGGCGGCAAAAACGGCGACTGGCCCACCCCCATCGCCCCCGGTGAATCTTCCCCTTGGTACGACCTCGGTCCCACCATGAACACCGAGAGTTCCTCTCCCTACGTCATCCAAGCCCTCCCCGCCGGCACCAAACCCGGCCATCCCCGCAAACCCGCCGACGCCTCCGAACCCTTCTCCGTCGATCTCGCCACCGCCCCCGCCACCAACGCCATCGTCAAAACCTTCTCCCTCGCCCCCGCCGAAACCGCCCTCACCCTCCTCGTCCAACCCGACCTCCGCCGCCCCGACGGCATCGCCCACACCCGCCGCCTCGCCGACGTCTATCGCGAAATCACCACCCAGCTCAACGCCACCCCCCGCCTCGGCCCCTTCCCCAAAAAACTCCGCCTCTTCGCCGGCACCGGCTCCCCCGACTCCGGCCCCGCCGACACCGACCTCGCCACCGCCTACGCCTTCCGCGAAGCCCTCGGCCTCAACACCTTTCCCGCCAACACCGACCCCCAGCTCGTCCCCCGCATCCTCGCCCTCACCCAACCCCGCGGCACCCTCGTCGAACGCTCCCTCTCCTTCCACCACACTCAGGATCCCGAACGCATCCTCAAATGGATTCGCGACGGCAAAGTCCAAAACCAGTTCTACTACCTCTCCTTCGGCGACGAAATCGGCCTCCCCGCCATCGACATCAAAAATCCCGCCAAAGTCCAGGCCTTCCGCGACTACCTCAAAACGCAAAACCTCACCCCCGCCCAACTCGGCCTCGCCTCGTGGGACGACGCCAAACCCCTCGCCACCCTCTCGTCGGCCGTCGCCATCCAGATCGGCGTCCTCCCTGCCGAACAAAAAGACAATCCCGCCTCCCTCGCCCGACTCAAACCCCTCTACTGGCACAGCCTCCAATTCCGCACCGCCCAGGGCATCGCCTCCTTCGCCGACAAAACCGCCGCCCTCCGCTCCGAACTCGGCTCCGACATCCTCACCTCCGCCAACCTCGGCGGCATGCACCCCTTCTACTGGATGCACCAATCCTCCTTCATCGAATCCTTCAAACACCACGCCATGACCCTCGCCTGGACCGAGGACTACACCTACTGCCAGCCCGAAGCCTCCCGCCTCGTCGTCGATTTCGAGGCCGCCTACCTCCGCAAAGGCGCCAGCTACCACCACCAGCCAATGATGTATTACTGCATGCCCCACTGGCCCGGTAACACCCCCGAATATCTCCTCCAATGCGCCGTGATGGAATGGGGCCAAAACGTCAAAGACCTCGACTTCTTCCACGCCAGCCCCGACGCCTTCTCCACCGAAAACTACGTCACCTACCGCGGCGGCCTCCCCATCTGGCAAACCCTCCGCACCATCTCCGGCATGGCCGGCCTCCTCGAAGACCACCTCCTCCCCGCCCGCACCGAACCCGCCAAAATCGCCCTCCTCCTCAGCGAAGCCAGCGACGTCTGGGAACTCAACGGCAAGAGCCAGGGGTCCGTCGTCCCCGGCAGCGACGAAACCAACCTCTCCCAGGAAGAACGCAAAGCCCTCTGGTACGCCCTCCGCAACGCCGGCCACCGCGTGGACATGATCACCGAATCCGACTGCGCCGAAGGCCTCCTCAAAAACTACACCGCCCTCTATGTCTGCGGACGCAACCTCGAACGCCGCGCCGCCACCGCCATCCAATCCTGGGTTACCACCGGCGGCACCCTCTTCGCCACCGCCGGCGCCGCCCGCAAAGACGAATACGACGAGCCCCTCACCACCCTCGATTCCATCCTCGGCCGCGGCCCCGCCACCACCGCCACCCGCTTCAAAGGCCCCCTCCGCGCCCGCCTCGAACTTCTCTTCGAAAAGCCCCTCGACCAGCTCAAACTCACCGACGGCCGCACATTGAAAGTGCTGTGCAGCCGCGAAGAATTCGCCCCCGTCCCCACCGCCACAATCCTCGGCAAATTCGCCAACGGCCAGCCCGCCTACATTTCCAACACCCCCGGCCAAGGCCGCGCCTACTACCTCGGCGCCCTCCCCGGACAAGCCTATCTCCAGCCCGCCATGCCCTTCACGCCGATGGGCAAAGGCGGCACCCAGACCAGCCCGTGGATGATCGAAGGCCTCGACTACGATGCCACCGCTACCGCCGTAATTCTCGAACCGCTGAAGCACGCCAAAATCACCCCCGACACCCAGGCCAGCGCCCGCGGCATCGCCATCAACCGCCTCAGCTCCCCCAAATCCACCCTCCTCACCCTCGTCAACCTCGCCCAACAAAAAGACGGCGACCGCAAAAACCTCGAACTCCGCATCGCCAACCTCCCCCACGCACGCAAAGCCTGGTCCTGCTTCCACCCCAACCTCACCCTCCGCCGCGACGGCGACACCGTCCTCGTCACCCTCCCCACCCTCGCCGCCGCCGACGTGCTCGTCCTCGAATAGCCCCTTCCCCCCCTCCCTCCATGCCCCAGGAAACCTTCCCCTACGACGTCTTCCTCAGCCACAGCTCGAGGGACAAGACCGCCGTGCGCGAGCTGGCGGCGCGCCTCAAGCGCGATGGCGTGCACGTGTGGCTGGACGAGGAGCAGATCAAGCCCGGCGACAGCATCCCGGCGAAGATCGAGGAGGGCCTCGAACGCTCCCGCGTGCTGGTGCTCTGCATGTCCGCAAATGCGTTCGGCTCCGACTGGGCGGGGTTGGAGGCCGGGACATTCCGGTTCCGCGATCCGCTCAACAAACAGCGCCGCTTCATCCCGCTGCGGCTCGATGATGCCCCGGTCCGCGGTTCCCTGGCGCAATTCCTCTACCTCGACTGGCGCGCGGCAGAGCGCGAGGCCGAATACCCGAAACTCCTCGCCGCCTGCCAGCCCCCACAGCCACCGCCCACCCCGGACCAACAGCCGGCCCAGGACCAACTGCTGGTCAAAATCCGTTCCCTCGGCCACACCGCCGCCGTCTCGAGCGTGGCGTGGAGTCCCGACGGCCACCGCGCGCTCTCCGCCTCCCATGACCAAACCGTGCGGCTCTGGGACGTCGCGTCGGGCCAATGCCTGCGCGTCCTCGAAGGCC
>CAZUUP010000475.1:0-4888 GCA_964623105.1 uncultured Akkermansia sp. | reverse complement strand
GGGGGGGGGGTGGCGGGGGGGGGGGGGGGGGGGGGGGCCGGGGGGGGGGGCGGGGGGGGGGGGGGGGGGGGGGGGTGGCGGGTGGGGGGGGGGGGGGGGGGGGGGGGGGGGGGGGGGGAATTGGGAGGTGGTCGGCGAGGTGTATGGGGGAGGGATTTACGAGGGGCGGGGAAGTTACATGAGCGGAATGACAGTGTGGGGACGGTACAATTTTGTTCCGTCCGGATGGCGGTTGACGCCGTTCGTGGGACTGGGATTGGGCTGTAGTATGGGGGACAAGGAGCGAAATGTTTTTGGAGGAGCGTTTGGTTTCAATCTGGATGCGGGGGCGGGGTTGCGGTGCTTTGTATCGCCGCGGATGGCACTGGTGGCGGAGTATCGATTTCAGCATATTTCCAATGCGAATCTGTCGCCACACAATCTGGGGATCAATGCTCATGGGCCGATGGTGGGTTTGGGGTGGGCGTTTTGAACGGACGGTGGCCGAAAGCGCGGCGGGAAACTTGGATTATGAAAACGATGAAAAAGCGGGTGCCGGAAGCGTGGATCAGCGAGTCGATCAACCAGATTGGGGTGGGTTGGGTGGTGGTGGCGCGGTTCAAGGGCAGTGGGGACGCGGAGGCGGGAGCGTTCCTGCTGGATTTGAAGTGTCTGGGGGTGAAGAACGCGTTTCTGGCGCGCACCAGTGTGGCGGATTACGAGGGGCGTTTGCTGGTGAGAATCCGGGAGCAGGGGCGGCTGGAGGCGATTTCGCCCGGGGCGGCGCGGAAACTGGTGGAGGATGCGGTGGCTTATGGGCGGAGCCTGGGGTTTGAGCCGTATGTGGATTACCGGCTGGCGCAGCGGGTGTTTGGGGGAATCGCGCCGGAGCCCGGGAAGATGAGCTTCACGTTTGGGGACCAGGGCAAGCCGCTGTACTTCCAAGGTCCGGATGACTCGCCGGAGTTTGCCCGGCGGGTGGTGGCGCAATTGCGGTGGCGGTGCGGGCCCGAGGGATTTCACTTTGTCGTTGGTGGGGGGGAAACGGGTGTGGATGAGTAAGGCAGCGCGAGTGGTGCGGGTGGCGTTGGCCGGTGCGCGCCGGTGAATAGAGGTGGGGGGGCTGGGGGTCAGACGGGGGACTTCCTGAGTATGCAACGAACTTTGTTTCCGAAAAGAACCGCCGCGGGGTCGGCGGCGTTTACGCTGATCGAGTTGCTGGTGGTCATTGCGATCATCGGGATTCTGGCGAGCATGCTGTTGCCGGCGCTGGGAAGTGCGAAGGCACGGGCGAAGGCCACCCAGTGTGTTTCCAATTTCAAGCAGTTGCAGCTGGGGTTGACGTTGTATGCGGGGGACTACGGGGAGTTGTTTCCGCGCAATCAGAATCCGCCGGCCCCGACCTACGCGGATGCCAATGCGTGGATGGGGGCGACGGAGTTCGGATCGGCAACGCCGGTGCCGGCGTATGGGCGGGATTATCCGATCACCAACGGGACCCTGTACCGGTACACTGCGGCGGTGCAAATGTATCGGTGCCCGTCGCAGAAGCCGGAGGCTTCGGCGGTGTTCACGCACGGGACTTACAGTGTGTGCCTGAACTCGGTGTTGGGGAATCAATCGGGTTCGCCGACCAGCGTTACGAAGCAGGACAGCATTTCGAATCCGGCCAATGTGTTCGGGTTTGTGGATATGCGGTTGGCGAGTCATTGTCCGCTGATTGTGACCGCGACGGACACAACGTGGAGCAAGTATCCGGGGGCGCGGCACAACAATTCGGGGTTGTTCAGTTTTTTGGATGGGCGGGTGGTGACGGAGAAGTGGCAGGGGCAGTTTCTGGCGCAACAGGAACTGGGGGCGGTGCTTCCGGGAGCGCCCCATTATGGCAGCGCGGCGGATTCAGCGCTGATGACGGCGGCAGACGCGGCAGACATCAACAAGGTGAAGTCGTGGCTGCCGCGATGAGGGCGGCGGGGGTAAGCGGGAATATGTCTATGATACGCGTGGCAATCTGTCTGTTCCTGCTGGCGGTTGGTGTTGTGCGCGCGGAGGGCTTGACCGGGAGCATCGACGCAGCGATCGCGGCGAAGGCGGGCGGACCAATGGCGGAGCGGTGTTCGGACGCGGATTTTGTGCGGCGGATCTATCTGGATTTGGCGGGGCGCATACCCACGGTGGCGGAGACGCGGGGATTTTTGAAGGAGACGGCGGCGGAGAAGCGGGCGAGGCTGGTGGAGCAGTTGCTGGCGGGACCGGATTTTCCGCGGCGGCTGGAGCAGGCGATTACGGTGATGCTGCTGGAGCGGCGTGGGGGCGGGAAGATTCCCGAGAGCAAATGGCGGGACTTTCTGCGGGAAGAGATCACGGCCAAGCGTCCGTGGAATGAAATTGTGCGGCAGTTGATCGGGGTGGAGGGGGATTTTCGGGCGAAGCCCGCGGCGAAATTCATGGCGGACGGCGAGAAGGTGGACCCGGAGAAGATGGCGCATGACATTGCGCGGCTGTTTTTGGGGATGAATCTCGGCTGCGCGCAATGCCACGATCATCCGGTGGTGGATGATTTCAAGCAGGCGGATTTTTACGGGCTGTATGCGTACCTGAACCCGACGCGGGTGCAGGAGGACAAGAAGACGAAGGCGGCGGTGCTGGTGGAGGGGGTGGTGACGAACAAGGTGGAGTTCAAGTCGGTGTTCAAGAAGAACAAGGAGGCGACGGGGCCGCGGTTGCCGGGGCGGGCGGAGGTGGCGATTCCGGTGTTTGCCAAGGGCGAGGAATATGCAGTGCCACCGGCGGACGGTAAGCCGGGGGTGCTGAAATTTCGTCCGCGGGCATTGCTGGCGGATGAATTGACGTCTGCGGGGAACAAGCAGTTTGCGCGGAACAGCGTGAACCGGTTCTGGTTTTTGATGATGGGCCGGGGGCTGGTGCATCCGTTGGACATGATGCACGCGGGCAATCCGGCGTCGCATCCCGAGTTGTTGGAGCAGATGGCGAAGGCGTTTGCGGACAAAAACTTCGATGTGCGCTGGCTGCTACGGGAGATTGCATTAAGCGAGGCATATCAGCGGTCCAGCCGGGCGCCGAAGGGTGTGGAGGCCCGGAGCATTCCGCCGGAAAGCTATCGCGTGGCGAACTTGAAGGGGTTGTCGGCGGAGCAGACGGCGTGGTCGGTGATGGTGGCCACGGGATCTTATGACAAGGTGGCGAAGGCGCCGGCGGGGGCGACAAAGTTTGTTTTCAAGGCTTACAATTCGGGGACAAGCACAGTTCCGCCGGCGACGCTGGAGGATACGTTGGGCTTGTTTACGGCGACATTTGGCAATCCGCCCGGGGAACCGGAGGTGGATTTCGCGCCGTCGATGGGCCACAGCCTGTTCATGATGAACGAGCGGTTGGTGTTAAGCTGGCTGCGGCCGGAGGAGGGGAATCTGGTGGACCGGCTGGTGAAGCTGCCGAAGCCGGAAGCGGTGGCGGAGGAGCTTTATCTCGGGGTGCTGTCGCGGATGCCGGAAGCGGACGAAGTAAAGGAAGTAGGGGAGTATCTGGGACGGAATGCGGCGCGCCGGAATGAGGCGCTGGGCGAGCTGGCGTGGGCGTTGCTGGCGTCGGCGGAGTTTCGGTTGAACCATTGATCGGGTCCGGGCGGGGCGTTGAGATTATGAAAAGATGGTATGAATGCGGCAGCGCGGAGCACGGGATTTCGCGACGCCAGATGCTGGGGACGCTGGGCGGAGCGGCGGCGGGCGCGTTTGGCCTGGGTTCGCTGATGCAGGAGGCGGTGGCGGCGGAGATGCGGAAGAAGAACAAGCAGGTGCTGTTCATCTGGCTGGATGGCGGGATCAGCCAGTTCGAGAGCTGGGATCCGCATCCGGATTCGCCGTTTGGCGGGCCGTTTCGGAACATACCGACGAGCATTCCGGGGGTGCATTTTTCGGAGTTGGTGCCGCAGACGGCGAAGATTGCGCACAAGGTTTCGGTGGTGCGGAGCATGTGTACCAAGGATCCGAACCACTCGACGGGTGTGGCGCGCATCCAGCGTGGGGATCCGGCGAACCGCGGGGTGGATTATCCGTATATGGGCGCGGCGGTGACAAAATTGCTGGGCGCGCCGGACAATCATCTGCCGCCGTATATCTGGGTGAAGCCGGGGTCGGGTGGGTTCATTTACCAGGAGGCGGGTTTTCTGGGCTCGAAGTATGGCGCGCTGGCGTTGGGTGATGGCAAGCCGCCCATTCACATCAACCGTCCGGATTCGATCAATGACCAGACGGACGAGGCGCGGAACCAGTTGCGGCGGCTGGCCAATGCGCGTTTTCGGACGGATCGCCGGGATTCTGAGGTGGATGCGTACGAGGCATCCTATGACATGGCGATCAAGCTGATGGCGCGGAAGGATTTGTTCGACAACGACCGGCTGAATCCGAAAGAGATCGAGCGCTATGGGACGCATCCGCTGGGGCGGCACATTTTGCAGGGGCGGCGGTTGATCGAGGCCGGAGTGCAGTTTGTGAAGGTGACTTCGTATCACTGGGACACGCACGGGGACAATTTCAACATGTCGCAGCGGTTGGTGCCGCAGATCGATCGTCCGTATGCGGCGCTGATCAATGACTTGGATGAGCGCGGATTGCTGGATCAGGTGGTGGTGGTTTTGATGTCGGAGTTTGGGCGGACGCCGACGATCAATTCGCGGCTGGGACGCGATCACTGGCCGGACGCCTGGTCGCTGGTGCTGGCGGGCGGGGGGATCAAGCGCGGAATGGTGGTGGGGAAGACGACGAAGGATGGCGCGTGGGTGGATGAATCGCCGTTTGATGTGGGCCACCTTTTCCACACGGTGTTCGCCGCGCTCGGGATCAACTCGAAAAAGGTGGAATACAAGAACAACGGACAACCGCTCCCGATTGCG
>CAZUUP010000474.1:3196-4896 GCA_964623105.1 uncultured Akkermansia sp. | reverse complement strand
CGGGGGCTGCGCTCGTTCCTCGCTGGCCCCCGGCTAATGTTCTGCGATGCCCCTCTGGGGCGGAGAAGTTGCAGGCTTTCGGAATTCATTTCGCGCTGAACGCGTTCTTCCCACATCGGCGCTAAAATCCTCACGCGAACAACTCCTTGATCGGCTGCGTTCCAAAATCCACCAGCGGGAAGGGGCGGCCGGCGGGGCCGGGCAAATGCGTGTCGAGGTCGAGGCCGAGGCTCTCGAAGATCGTGGCGACGACCATGGAGGGATTCACTGGACGCTCGGCGGGGTAGCCGCCGATTTCGTCGGACTTGCCGATGGCGCGGCCGCCTTTCACGCCGCCGCCGGCGAAGCCGATGGTCCAGCAATTCGGCCAGTGGTCGCGGCCGCCGGCGGGGTTGACCTTCGGGGTGCGACCGAATTCGGCGAGGTTGCAGACCATGGTGTCTTCGAGGAGACCGCGCTGGTGAAGGTCTTCGAGGAGCGCGGTGTAGCCCTGGTCGTACATCGGGCAGATGATGTCGCGCATGCCTTCGATGGAGGTGAAGGGCTTCGAGCCGTGGATGTCCCAGGTGATTTCGCCGAAGACGGTGATGAAGGTGTTGATGGTGACGAAGCGCACGCCTGCTTCGACGAGGCGGCGCGCAAGGAGGCAGCACTGGCCGAAGCGGTTGAGGCCGTAACGCTCGCGGACTTTCAGCGGTTCCTTGGTGAGGTCGAAGGCTTCGCGCGCCTTCTGGCTGGTCATCACGCGGTAGGCGCCGGCGAAGTTGGCGTCCATGAGCTTGGCGGATTCGCTGGCCTCGAAGTTTTTCACCGCGCCTTCGACGACGTCGCGGAGTTCCTTGCGGCGTTGGAGGCGAGCCTCGCCGATTTCCTTGGGCGGAAGGAGGTCGGGGACTTTGAAATCGGGCTTCGAGGGATCGGCGTTGATGACGTAGGGATCGTAGGTTTTGCCGAGGAAACCGGCGTCCTGGCCGTGCGGCATGTTGCCGCCGGTCGGACCCATCGGCTCGGGGAGAATGACGTGCGCGGGCAGGTCGGAGCGGCGGCCTTTGAGGAACTCGAGCGCGCAACCGGCGTGGGGCGTGATGTTGCCGCCGGTGAAGAGGCGACCGGTCTGCATCATTTGATGGCCGGTGTCGTGGACGGCGGCGGCGGTGTGGTAGCAGGAGCGGACGAGGGAGAATTTGTCGGCGTGTTTGGCGTGGAGTGGGAGGAGTTCGGAGATCTCGAAATCGCCCTTGGTGCGGATGGGCTTGAAGGGGCCGCGCACTTCGCGGGGCGCATCGGGCTTCATGTCGAAGAGGTCGAGCTGCGAGGGCGCGCCGAGGTTGAAGATCATGATGCAGGAGCGCTTGTCCTTTGATTTGTCGGCGGCACCGGCGGCGGCGAGGGCTTCGTATTTGGCGAGGGACAGGCCGAGTGCGCCGAGCGTGCCGGCTTGGAGGAAGTCGCGGCGGGTGATGCCGTCGCACGTGGTGATGGAACCGTTGCCGGAGAGATTGATCATAAGCCTGGGTACTGATCTATGGCTGTAGTGTTGCTTGTTCCGGGGAAAGATAATGCGGCGCGGGGCGGTTGCACTTCAAAAATTGGCGCAATGGGCGGTTTCAGTGCGTCCCGCAGTTGTTGATGACGGGTGCGGACGCAGGGTGGATTCCAGCGGGCGGAGTGCGGACGTTGCCGTCCGCTTTGGGTGGACA
>CAZUUP010000474.1:0-3096 GCA_964623105.1 uncultured Akkermansia sp. | reverse complement strand
ACGGGTGGAAGGGGATGGTCGCACGGGATGGGGACGATACTCGGGGCGCGAGCGTGGGAGCCGCCAAACCATTCCTGCTCCGGGCGGGTCACCGGCTGCGGGACGACAGGTAAAGGCAGTTGTGGGCGCGGGTCCACGGTTGTTCATGACGGCCAACTGCATCCGAAGCAGCGCGACGGTGGGGGTGGTGGCTGATCCGTCGCCGCTTTCCCGGGGCGAGTGGTTGCCGTTGAACATCGAGGGGGGCGAGAGCGAGGAAAGGGGCGTTCACGGCTCGCGCTGTCTGTGGCGCGCGTGCGGGAGCGGAGCTGCACAGGGGTTCGACGGCGACAAGTCGCCTGCGCCAAAGCGGTGACGAGTCACCGCACTCCAAATTCGTTTCGGTGCGAGGCCAGTGTGCTGCCGGGGGGATTGCTGGGGCGGACGGAATTCGAGGTCGCGGTTGACGTTTGTTCCGGGCCTCCGTAATACACTGTATATACAAAGTATGGGCTTGGGCGATAGTGTCTTTAGCAGATGGAATTTGACTGGTTAAACCTGCCTTTCGAGTGGAAGAACGGCCTGACGATGCTGGATGTCGAGGAGTCGTTCGAGGATCCGTTTGCAGTGAAGCTGCTGCCGGACTCGCCGCGGTTCGCCAGTCAGGCACGGTTTTTCAACATTGGCCGGTCGGCGCGGGGCACCGGGGTGTTCAGTGTGTACCGGACCAACGGGAAGCAGTTTCGGGTCATCTTTGCCCGGACGATTGAGCCGGAAGAGAATTTTCTGTATCAGAAGCACCAGAACCAGTTGCTGGCGCAGAAGGACAATTGACCGTCCACCACGCGATGAAAACGGCACGTTCAACCGAAAAGCTACAGCCGGCGGCCCGGGCGCGCGACCGGGAGCTGCAGATCATTACGCGGTGGGAGGACATCCCGCCGTTTGAGGACGAGGCCGACGAGGTGGCATTTTGGGAGGAAAGCCGGCTGGCGGTGCGCCTGATGGAAGCGGCGATTGTCGCCGGGTCGGAGTCCTCGGAGTCGGTGGCGATCTGCCTGCGGATTGATCCGCGGATGCTGGCCAAGATCAAGCGCATTGCGCGCTCGCGTTATCTCAACTACCAGAGCATGATCAAGCAATGGCTCAGCGAACGCATGGAACAGGAAACACGGGAACGGAATTTGGACCGATGAAACTGGGAATGGCAATGAATGGGACGCCTTGGGGCGGCTGCGGCAATCGGGCCGGCCGGGCGTTTACGTTGGTCGAGACGCTGGTGACGATTGCCATCATCGGATTGCTGGCGGCGATGGTTGTGCCGGCGATGCAGAGTGCGATCTCGAAGCGGGACCGGGCGCAGGTCGAGGCGGAACTGCGGAAGCTCGAGTTGCTGATCAACAACTACAAGGACAAGTATGGCAGCTATCCGGCGGACAATCCAGCCAGTCCGATCACCAATGCGCTGTACTATGAGTTGAGCGGGACGACATACGCGGCGCCGAATTTTCGGACCCTGGACGGGGCGGACACCATCGCGGCGGCCGACGTGACGAGTTATCTGGGGGTGCCGGGATTTCAGAACAGCACGGTGGGTTCGGTTCAGGCGAAGAATTACCTTCCCGAGATCAAGCCCAATCAGGCGGCGCTGATCTCGGCGGCACCCGCCATCAAGGTGCTGACGGCGCCCGGCAAGCAGCATCCAAACAGCGTGATCATCGTTAATGGCCGCGGGGTGAATCCGTGGCGTTACGTGTCGAGCAATCCCGTGCATAACCCCGGGCGGTTTGACCTGTGGGCGGAGGTTTATTTCGACTCGAAGACCAACATTATCGGCAACTGGAAGAATTGATTTTTATGAAGACGAATCGCACGCGACAACGGCGTCAGACGGGTGGATTCACCCTCATCGAACTGCTGGTGGTCATTGGCATCATTGGCATTCTGGCCAGTATCATCCTGCCGGTGCTGTCCACGGTGAAGACCAAGGCGAAAGCGAAGATGGCGCTGACTGAAACCTCGGCCATCTCGGGGGCGATCCAGACCTACTACAATGACTACGGGCGCTATCCGGCCTCGGCGAACGTGGCCGCCAATCTAGGTGCGGGCGGTGATTTCACCTACGGCACGGCGGGCTTGGCGACCAGTGTCGCGGTGGCTTCGGGGGGGGCTTACAATGCCAACAATTCGGAGTTGATGGGAATATTGATGGCAGTGAGTTCCGCCACATTTCCCGCCGGGGGCGCCAATCCCAACTCGGGAGATGCCCGCAATCCGCGCAAGACCGTTTATCTCAATGCCAAGCTCGCCGCCGGCACCGGGCAGGCAGGGGTGGGCACGGACTATGTCTATCGTGATCCGTGGGGGAATCCCTACATTATCAGCGTCGATATGAATTTCGACAATGTCACCTTCGACTCCTTCTACCGGCTCAATGCGGTGTCGCAGGGTGGCATCAACGGCTTGTTCCAAAACAACGCCGTGGCGGCGCCGGATCGCTGGGCGGCCCGTACGCCGGTGATGATTTGGTCGTTTGGGTATGACCAGACGGCCGATGCGACGCAACGCGCCAACACGGGGCCGAATTCGGACAATATCGTGTCGTGGAAATAGACGGTTTATGAACTTGGGCCTCCATCCTAGCGCCGGTCGTCGTGCCGCTTCCTGCGGAGTGGCGCGCCGGGGCGTTGGCGTGGCGTCGACGCGTGCCTCCGTGGAGGGGTGGCCCGTCCGCGGCATCCGGGCCTTCAGCTTGTTTGAGATGGTGATTGTCGTGGGTCTGGTCGGGTTGCTGGCTGCGCTGGCGTTGCCCTCGATGAAACTGGGCAAGGGCAACCAGATGGCGGCGGCGACGCGGCAGTTGCTGGACGATCTTTCGCTGGCGCGCTTGCGGGCGATCAACAACCGGAGCCAGGTTTACGTGGTGTTCCTACCCCAGGTGCAGAGCTACTTGGCGGTCGGTACCGCGGGGCCGGTCTATGATTTTTTCACGACCAACCAGGCGGCCAATCACCTGCTGGGCTCGCAAAAGGCGGCCTACGCGATTTTCGCCAAACGCATGTTGGGTGATCAGCCGGGGCGGGCCACCTCGCGTTACATGAGTGAGTGGAAAACCCT
>CAZUUP010000473.1:0-4899 GCA_964623105.1 uncultured Akkermansia sp. | reverse complement strand
GGCCGGTGCCTTCGGCAGCGGCGCTCAGCGGATCATCCGCAATATGGACCGGCAAGCCGGTTTCCTTGGCCACCAACCGGTCGATGCCGCGCAGAAGCGCGCCACCGCCGGCCATGACGATGCCGCGGTCCACCAAGTCGCCCGACAACTCGGGCGGACAGCGTTCCAGCGTCAGGCGGATGGATTCCAAAATGCTGTTGAGGGGGTCTTTCAGTGCGTCACGAATTTCTTCCGACCGGATGGTAATGGTTTTGGGAAGGCCGGTTCCGAGGTCGCGGCCCTTGGTTTCCATGTTCAATTCTTGTTCCAGCGGGTAAGCCGATCCAATCCGGATCTTGATTTCTTCCGCCGTACGTTCGCCAATCAGCAAATTGTAAGCACGCTTCATGTAGGCCACGATGGTTTCGTCGAACTCATCGCCGCCGACCCGCAAGCTGTGCGAAAAAACGATGCCGGCCAGCGAGATGATCGCGATCTCGCAGGTGCCGCCCCCAATGTCCACGATCATGTTGCCGGCCGGTTCCTGCACGGGCAGGCCCACGCCAATGGCTGAGGCCATCGGTTGCTCGATCAGGTAAACCTCGCGTGCGCCGGCGTGGGTCACGGAATCTTTCACGGCGCGGCGTTCGACCTCGGTGATGCCCGAGGGCACGGCGACGACGACGCGCGGCGCGATGAGTTTCCGGTGGTGAACCTTCTGGATGAAATACCGGAGCATCGCCTCGGTGATTTCGAAATCAGCGATCACGCCGTCCTTCATGGGACGGATGGCGACAATGTTGCCCGGCGTGCGGCCCAGCATGCGTTTGGCCTCTTCGCCAACGGCCAGAACATTGGTGGTTCCAGCCTGGATGGCGACCACTGATGGTTCGCGCAGCACGATCCCCCGATCTCGCACGTAAACCAAGGAGTTCGCCGTTCCTAAGTCGATCCCTATATCGTTGGAGAACAGGCTCTTAAGCTGAGCAAACATGAAAAGTATCTATATTTAAGGCGCAACCTTAGTTTCTTGGGTCTCGACGGGTCAAGGTTATAAAAGCCCGCGGGGCGGTTAAGTGAAGGGGGCGCGACTTGCTGGTCGAGCCGTTTTCGTGATGAGCGGGGGCGGGATGGCCGGATTGGCAGGCGCGTCCGTCTCGGGCGTTGCGGGATGGCCGAAAATGTTCCGCCTCCGGGCAAATCATCCTCGACAGCGCCGGTCCGGGGGTCCAACACTCGCCGCTCAAATAGCCCGACTCCTTTGCTCATGGACCCGCTGTGGATACTCCTTGCCGGCGTGCTGACCGTCGTTGGCGGCATTCTGGTGCTGCGGTTGCAGGCGTTCCTCGCGCTGGTTGCCGGCGCCCTCGTGGTCGCGGCCCTCACGCCGGCGGCAGCGGTGGTGAAGCACGAGATCTCGAAAAAGGCGACCCCCGAGGCCGCCGAAAAGGTCGCCAAACTTTCCATCGGTGAACGGGTGGCGCGCGAGTTTGGCAGCACGTGCGCCAAGATCGGCATCCTGATCGCGATGTCCTCGATCATTGGCCGCTGTCTCATGGAGAGCGGCGGCGCGGATCGCATTGTTCACTCGCTGCTCAACTGGCTCGGCGAGGCCCGCGCGCCGATTGCGTTCGTGGTGGCGAGTTACCTGTTGGGGATTCCGGCATTTCTGGAAACGGTCTTTCTGCTGATGATTCCCATCGGCAAAGCCCTGCGTCGGCAGAGCGGCAAGAATTACGTGCTCTACGTGCTGTCGATCATTGCCGGCGCCACGATCACGCATTCGCTGGTCCCGCCTGGTCCGGGGCCTTTGTTTGTCGCCCGGGTGCTCAATGTGGACATGGGCGTCATGATCATCGCCGGGTGTGTTGTGGCGGCGTTCACGACCTCGGCGGGTTATCTTTTTGCGGTCTGGCGGAACCGGACGTTTGACGTCCCGCTGCGCGAAAACGTTGCGCTCGAACCGGCCCCGGTGACCCGCGATCCGAAGGACCTCCCGCCGCTCTGGCTGGCGCTTCTGCCGATTGCGCTCCCGATGTTCATGATCACCAGCGCGACGGTGGTCGAAATTCTCGAACGCGCCAAAGTCCTGCCGAAGGGCACCGTCGCCCAACCGCTCTGGACCACGTTGGGCGACGTGAACATCGCCCTGACCGTGGCTGCCGTCGTCGGTCTGGCCATGCTTGTGTCGCAGAACCGTGACCATTTGAAACAGCTCGGCAAGACCGTGACGCCGGCACTCGAGGAGGCCGGCATGATCATCCTCATCATCGGCGCCGGCGGCGCGTTTGGCGGCGTGTTGCAGCAAACCGGCGTGGGTGACCGCATTCAGGACATCTCCCGCAGTTACCACATCGGCGTGCTGTTGCTGGCGTGGTTGGTCACCGCCATGGTCCGGGTCGCCCAAGGCTCGGCCACGGTCGCCATGATCACCGCCATCGGCATGGTCGGCAGCATGGCAAACGAGGCGCAACTGGGATTTCATCCGGTCTATGTCGCCCTCGCCATCGGGTGCGGCTCGAAGATGCTGCCGTGGATGAACGACGGGGGATTCTGGGTGGTCTGCAAGGTGTCTGGCATGAACGAGCGCGAAACCTTGAAGACCTTCTCCACCATGCTCAGCGTCATGGGCGTCGCCGGATTGCTCGTCACCATGCTGCTGGCGAAATTCTTCCCGCACTTTTGATGATGCCCGCTGTGGCTCTGGGGATGCGTCCGTCGCGCCCGCGTGACAGTTGCGGAAGGCGAATGCCCCGGGGCATTTCCAGCCTGTCCCGCGGCACCGAAAAATCCCGCGTAACTGTTTCCCGCCTCCGCCGTCACCAACTGGTGTGCAAACGCCAACGGCACCAGCACCATGGCTGACACCGGATTCGATGTGGCCGCCTGCCTCGAGCGGGTCCGCCAACGTGACGACGACGCAGCGCGCGAACTTGTCGCGCATCTGTACCCTTTGGTCATCAAGATCGTCCGCACCCATCTCCCGCGCCGGGTCGCCGAGGAAGATCTCGCGCAGGACATATTTCTAAAAATGTTCGCTCATCTCGATCAATACCGGGGCGTTGTCCCCTTCGAGCACTGGGTCTCGCGCATCGCGGTTTCCACAAGTCTTGACGCCCTCCGGTTCCAACGCCGCCGGCCCGAACTTCGCTGGGCGGATCTCAGCGAGGAGGAGGCCGAGGTGCTCGGAGCGGTCACGCGCGACGATCGTGCGCCCGTGCCAGGTCAGGCCATGGCGGCGCGCGAGCTTGCCGAGAAACTCATGGCCTCCCTCAGTCCGGAAGACCGCCTGGTCGTCCGCCTGCTCGATCTTGAACAGCGGTCGCTGGCGGAAATCCAGGAACTCACCGGCTGGAACACCACTGTCATCAAAGTCCGGGGCTTCCGGGCTCGCCGCAAAATGCGCAAACATCTCGAACAACTCGAAAGGAAACCCCGGCCATGAAACGAGCCCCCGACGCCTGGCAGAAACTCGCGACCTGCGCCGCCCGCCCGCCCGTGGAGGGTGCCGCCGCCCCGCCCTGGTTTGCCGCCCGGGTTGTCGCCCGCTGGCGGGCGGGCGAGTTGCCCCTTCCCATTTCGCCGTGGGAGGTGCTGTCGCTGCGCTCGGTCGCCGTGGCGGTGCTGGTGATGCTGCTGGCCCTCACTGCCAACTACGAGGTCGTCCACGAGCCGTTCGCCCAAAGCGATGTCCCCGTTGACCTGCTGCTTGCGGCCATCGAAGAACCATGAAGCTGCCACACTGGAAAGTCTCCCTCAGCCTCGTCGCGATCTTCGTCGCCGGCACGGTCACTGGCTCGGTCGTCACCCTCCGGATCGTCAAGCGGATGGCGTCGCAGCAATCCCATTTCGAACGCTGGCCCGACCTGATCCTGTCCCGCCTCCAGGCGAAACTCGCGCTGACTTCGGAACAAACCGCACGCATCAAACCCGCCGTCGAGCAGGCGGCCAGGCAATTGCGCGAACTGCGGTCCACCGCCGGTGCCTCCATATACTCGACCCTGCAAACGCTCGATGGACAGATCGAACGCGAACTGACCCCGGAGCAGCAACCCCAGTTCGAACAATTGCGGCGCGAAATCCGCTCCCGCCTCCGGCTCCGACCTCCGCCCAAGGCCGGTGAACCCGCGTCGAATCAGCCAGGCAAATCTTGAACCGGCGCCCCGTCTCCCGAAGCCTTAACCCGCAACGGACGCTCTCGCGATAATTCGGGCGCCGTGAGCCGAAAAGATGGAATGACCCGGCCGGAGTTCCTCCTTCAAGCTGCCCGGCGCATGATCACGACGCGGTGCTGGCGCGCCGATCTTATGCAGCGGCACGGGCCTGCCTGCGTTGGAGCAACGGGGCGGTTTCGCCGCGCACGACCGCGCCGGTGATGGTCACGCTCTCAATGTCGTTCGTGCCCGGAATATCGTACATCACGTCGAGCATGAGGCGTTCAAGGAGGGAACGCAGGGCGCGCGCACCGGTGCCTTTGGTGATGGCGCGGGCGGCCAGCTCACGCAGGGCGTCGGGCGAGAAATGCAGGTCGGCGCCTTCCATGGCCATCAGCTTGGAGTATTGGCGGGTGAGGGAATTTTTCGGCTCGGTCAGGACCGTGACGAGTTGATCTTCGGTGAGTTCCTCCAGGACGCTCACCATCGGAAGCCGGCCGATAAACTCCGGGATGTAGCCGAAGCTCAGCAGATCCTCCGGCTCGACGAGGCTGAGAATGCGCTTCTTGTTGGCGGCAACATCGAAGTGAGTCTGCCCCGTGGCGCTGAACCCCATGACATTCCGGCCGAGGCGGCGTTCGATGACCTTGTCCAGCCCGACGAAGGCGCCGCCGCAGATGAACAGGATGTTTGTCGCGTCCACCCGGATGTACTCCTGCTGCGGATGCTTGCGGCCGCCTTGGGGCGGGACATTGCAAACCGTGCC
>CAZUUP010000472.1:0-4905 GCA_964623105.1 uncultured Akkermansia sp. | reverse complement strand
GGATTGAGATCGTAAAGTAAGCTGGCGGAAGAAGACGCGGGCCGACGGGATTGGGTGAGTTGGTTGACGGGTGCTTGCTCGCGCAGGTTGGGCGGAAGTAGCAGCCGGGTGTGGTGGTCAAAGAGGGACGGAGCGCGCGGCCATGCCGGGCAAGACGCCGTCATCAAGCCAAGGGATGCTCGAAGATTGCAAAAATGGCGTTTTCCCAGTCGGGCAGGCAGGCTGCCAGGTTTGTTGATCGAAATCGTATTTCCCTGTTTTGATGGGGGTGATTTTCGAGTCGGTGAAGGCGCTGGACGCGGAATACCGTCCTGTTAGTTTGAACAATAGCACATGAATCCGGGTTCCCCTTACAGCCCCGGCCGTGAGATCGCCCGCGGCGGGATGGGCGCGGTGCTGGACACGCAGGACAAGAAGTTCCAGCGCGCCGTCGCCATGAAGGTGATGCTGCGCGGGACCAACGAGGAAGGCCGTCGGCGCTTTCTACAGGAGGCCCGTGTGCTCGGGCAACTCGCGCATCCGAACATTGTGCCCGTGCATGACCTTGGCGTGGATGGGCAGGGTCGGCTGTTCTACACAATGAAGCTAATCAGGGGGGTGACGCTTCGCGCCGTGCTGGACCGATTGAAGTCAGGGGACAAGGAAATGGCGGCCAAATTTCCGCTCGCGCAGTTGCTCACCATTTTCCAAAAGGTCTGCGATGCGATTGCCTTCGCGCACGCCCACGGCGTCATCCACCGGGACTTGAAACCGGACAACATCATGGTTGGCGAGTTCGGCGAGGTGATGGTGATGGATTGGGGCCTCGCCAAAATTCTTCCCGGCAGCAAGGCGTTTAGTGCGTTGACGATGATGGAGGCGATCTCGTCTGTGAACGTCGAGGCTACGGTGGACACCTCGGTGGAAACTATTGCTTGGTCGCCGGCTGATGGCCGACGCAGCGACGAGTCGGGCGGACTGGCTGCCACGAAGAGTCTATCCCCTCCCGTTGCCGGGGACAGCCCGGAGGGCGCCATGCAGCCGTTGTGTGCGCCGGTCGCGGCCCCGGGCATTTCGCCGCTGGGCGAGCAAGGCGGAAGGCGGTCTGACGAGGCGGAAACACCGCTTGCTGCTGCCGCCGCCGGACCGCTTTCTGCCACGCATACCAGTTCCGTGACGATGGAAGGCTCGGTGATGGGCACGCCGCATTTCATGTCGCCTGAGCAGGCGCGCGGGGCGGTGAAGGATATCGATGCGCGCACGGACGTCTTTGCCCTCGGCGGCGTGCTCTACATGATCCTTAGCTTGGAAAAGCCGATTGCCGGCAAAGATGTCAACGAGGTGTTGGACAACGTTTTGGCCGGTCGCATCATGCCGCCGATACGGCGGCAAACCGCTCCGCTCCCGCACTGCCCCGGGGGACAAGTGCCGGAGGCGCTCTCCGCGGTGACAATGAAGGCCATGGAGACCAACCCGGCGGGGCGCTACCAGAGCGTGGCGTCTTTGCAGGCGGATCTCGCAGCGTATCAAGGCGGCTTTGCCACGAGCGCGGAGAACGCGAGCACTCTGACCCAGTTGCGCTTGTTCATCCATCGGCACAAGGTTTTGACTGCCGCGGCCTCGCTGATCGTGTTGCTGACCATCGGCTTCCTCCTCAAGGTCAACGCGGAGAAGCGGGCGGCGCAAGAGGCGGCAGCACGGGCCACGGAAGCTGAACGAGAGGCCAAGACCAATGAGACCCAAGCCAAGATCGAAGCGGACCGTGCGGCTAAGGCCGAAGCCGTCGCCGTGGAGAAGGGCGAAGCCGCGCGCCAGTCGCTCGCGAAGGCCGCGCTCAATCTCGCTGAGGCCGCGCAGCGCGAGGGCAATGGCCCGGAGATGCACGCCGCGCTGGCGCAGGTGCCCGAAGATTTGCGCGACTCGACGCATGCCTACCTGCTCGATCAGTCCGACACCTCCATCAGCCGCATCCGGAACACGGGCGCCAAGATTGAACGCGTGGTAGCGGATCCGCGGCGTCCTGGAGTATTCGCCATCGCGGATGCTGAAGGCAAAGTCACGTTGGTCGCCACCCGGACCGGCGATCAGTTGCTTCAGTTCGTGCCTTTCAGCCCGAATGCATCGCGAAAAGTATCCCGGTTGGCACTCGCTTTTTCACCAAACGGAGAATTCCTTGCCGTGGGCATGGCAGGAGAAAACACAGTCGTCATTCACAGCGCCAAAGACGGCAAGAAACTCCGCGAATGGAAAACTCCCGCTGGCTCCATTTCGTTGGAGTTTAATTTTGACGGCAGCCTGCTCCTCCAGACCGATGACAAGGGCAAATTTTTCAACGTTTGGAGCACAGCCACCGGCGAGTTGAGCTGGAAGCATAACCTACAAAATGGTGGAGTTGCATTCACTCACGACGGCAAGGGCGTGATCAGTCGCGAGGGTGCCAAGGGTCCGAGCAAAGGGGAGCACATCATGATTTGGAAGGCCCTGGATGGCACTCTGGTGCGCGACATGGGGGATTTCGGCCAGCAAAGAACCGGCGCGTTTACAGTCGGACCCAACGGCAAGCGGTTGCTGGTCATGGCTGCCAGCCCATCTGCCAGCGACAATTACCGTGCCAAGATAAAAGGGATATCGGTGGAGAGCGGGGAGGTCGCCTTTGAAGCGCGACCGGCGGCTGGCAATGTTCGCAAAGCCGCCTTCTCTCCGGATGGTCATACATTCGCGGTTCTAACCGAGATTTCGGACGGCCGTCAGGCCATTGAAATCTTCGATGCGGAAACCGGAGAGCCTCTGCGGCAATTGCTGGGCGGAACTGGTGTGATCGAAGATGCAGCAGTGCATCCCCTTTCCGGCGAACTAGTGGTGGCAGGAAAAGTTTCCCGTGTCTGGGACTTGACCGGCTCTCCTGAAAAATGGTTGCTGCCTAGCATCCGCTCCGGCTCCAGTATTGTGTTTTGGGGGCAGGATGATCTTGTTCTTGGAGATTCAGGCTACGAAAAAGGCGCGCTGCTAAAACTCGAGGCTGGCAGTCCCGAGGTGCGCTGGAAATCACAGATCAGGGAACCTCAGGCGGACGTCAGTGCCGATGGCAGATTTGCCCTTGTGGGTGGCATTGCTCAATATCCGGGTGATCGGCAAAAAGTCATGCTAATCGAGGATTCTGGCGCGCAGGTCAAAGAGGTCGCCTCATTCGTTCCACCCAACCCGATGGCTACATTCCGCCTCAGCCCGGACGCAAGCCGCCTAGCAGCCATCCGCTGGGACGCGCCGCAAGTATCCCTGCTGGATTCCAAGACGGGTCAACGGTTGGTAGTTCTCGAAGGACAGGACGAGGCAGCGAAATACCATGACATCGTCTGGCGAAAAGACGGTCAGAAACTCATTGGGTTGGCGACTGTCAAGGCCCGGCGCGGCGAACCTGGCTCGGAAGAACGCGCCATCCTCTGGGATGCCACGACGGGAAAGATTGAGCAAAGTGCCACCAACCAAACAGCGATGGATGTGCTAGCTGTCGCGCCGGATGGCCGCACATTCGCCGAGGCAGGGGCAAACAAGATGGTGCGCATTCGTGATGCGACGACACTCGCGGTGGTGCGTGAATTTCGCGCTCACGATGATTCCCTCACTGCGCTAGCCTGGCATCCGTCCCGGCCCATCATGGCCACTGCCTCGCAGGACTTGAGCATCAAGCTCTGGGACCTCGACACCAGCCGGCGAATCCAGGAAATGCGGGGGATGGTGTCGGCCCCCACCTCGATGGCCTTCAGCCCCACCGGCAAAAGACTCGGCTGCGCGGGAAACAATGGTCCCACCCGCATTTGGGAACTCGCATCCTTCGATCCCTCTGCGAATCCGGGGTCCGAAAATGACTGGACTGACCTCCTAGCGCCGTTGACCACCGCCAGTGTGATGCAACTCCAGAACGGATGGATTATACAAAACGGAGCGCTGCAGAAGCTCCGGTATTCTGGTGCTGCTCTTTTCACACAAGTTAAACTAGGTGGTAACCTGGCAGGCCAAAGTTACCAACTGCGTCTTAAACTGCGTCGTAGCGCCTTTAGAGAAACTCTTGACATTCACCTACCTATGGGAGACCGAATGATGAGGTTTGAACTTGATGGTAACTATGGAAAACAAAGCAATCTCGGCCCATTTTCAAAAAACGCGGCGGCACCTGTCCCGTTTCTAGGGGGTCTCGTAAAAGACACGGCAAAGCACGAACTTGAGATCACAGCCCGACTCAACGGCGCTAATGCGCAGGTCATCGTCACACTTGATGGTCAGCCTGTTTGTGAGTGGCGGGGACCGCTGACAGACATTGATTCAAATCCACGCCTCGCGACTGTAAGGAGTCCCTACCTTGGAAGCATTGCAGTTTCCGCCCGGGCAGGATGGGGGGTCCTTGAGGCAAAATTGAAAAGATTGCCAGCAATAGATCCCTAGAGTCGCGTGAAGGAATCAAGCAAATGTGGCGGTGACGGGGCCGGTGGCGCAGACGGCGGTAGAGGCATTGCGGGCACGAGGGCAGGCGGTGCGGCGTTTCATATTGCCGAGCGCGGGTCAAGAAGTCACATGGTGGAACGGGCACCCGTTTAACCCGAACTCCGTAATAAGTTTTGCGGCAAGGCCAGACGCGTGGCTTTCGGGCCGCAGAGGTGTGGTTAGCGAACGAAAGTTCCAGCCGCATCACCGAAGTCGTGGTTTGCTGCGGCGTGAATTCCGCAGCTCCCAGCGGGATCGCTGTGTCCCGGGCGATGTCAGTTTCGGAGTTCGGGTTACCGGCGGGTGCGGAGGCGGCGGGCTGGAGGTTACGGTAGTTCTTTGATCTGGATGTGGCGGTAATCCATTTCGGCGCGGTCAGCTTCGAGGCCGACGGGACCGGTGGGCGGGAGCTTGAGGGCGGCCTCGAGGACTTCCCCGTTGCAGGTG
>CAZUUP010000471.1:0-4929 GCA_964623105.1 uncultured Akkermansia sp. | reverse complement strand
CGCCTGCCGCGCCTGCGGCGCTGCGTTTGAAATGCCGCCCCCCCGGTGCATGGCGCTCGAAATTCTTCCAACAACATCGGGATGCACGGGGCGAGACGGGGCGGGGAGGAATGTGCTTGTCAATCGCCCGCTGGCTCGACTCCAATCTTCCCATGCTTTCCCGGCTCACTCATCCGCTGTCGTGCCGCCAGTCACACCTCTGCGCTCCGGCCTGCCGGGACCTCTTCTGCCCACACCGTCCGACATCCGCGCACCTGCGATAACTTTGGATCACTCTCATGCCAGCCACACCCAAAGTCGGCGTTTCCTATTCGTGGAAAGAGGAGCGCGAAGGTGCCCACCACGGCGCGGTCGATCGCTTTTGCGCTTCCCTGCGCAAGGCGGGCATCGAAGTCATCCGCGACCAGGACGAGGTGCAGCACGGCGAATGTCTCTCCGAGTTCATGCGCGACCTCGGGGCCTCGGAGTTCCTGTGCGTCTTTCTGAGCGATGGGTATCTCAAATCCCCAAACTGCATGTACGAACTGCTTGTCGCGTGGCAGCGCAGCATGGACAACCCCAAGGATTTTCGGCGGCGGGTCAAGGTGTGGGTGATGCCCGGTTCGGCTGTCGTATCCCAAGCGCCGAGATGCTGGGCTCGGCACTCCCTGATGAATTTGCCGACATGATGAAGCAAGAGTTCCCGAGACCACTCGGACCCGCGACAACGATGCCCGAAAGCAGTCCGGCGAGCGCCAACCTCACAATCCGGTAAGTTATGCACCCACGTTTCCGAATATCGCTCTCCTTTGCCGGCGACCAGCGGGAGTTTGTCGGGCGGGTGGCCGAGGAACTCGCCAAGCATTTTGGAAAAGATAGAATCCTTTACGACCGATACCACGAGGCGGAGTTTTCGCGCGCCCGGCTGAATCGATACCTTCCCAAACTGTACCATGAGGAATCCGAGCTTGCGGTGGCGTTCTTTTCCCCCAGCTACAGAGAGCGCGACTGGTGCGGGTTGGAATGGGACGCGATCTTTGATCTCATTGCGCAACGTCAGGATGGCAAAGTCATGCTTTGCCGGTTCGGCAGAGTAAAGATTGAGGAGCTTTATGGTGCCGGCTTTTCCGAGTTGGACGGACGTCCGGCAGCCGACTGCGTTGCTCTCATTCTGGAGCGACTGGCGCTCAACGAAGGGAGAAAGCGCGATTACTACAGCAACTCATCTGTGCAGACGGCTTCTAGCGCAGCTGCTGCTGCCGGTCCCAACCTTCCTCCCCTCGCCGAGCCAGAACTTACCCAGAAGATTCAGACGGTTTTTGGTGTCCAATTCCAATCGCTCAAGCTGGTGTTCGAGCGCAACGCCGTGTTGCGCGAGGAGCTTATTCGACGCTTCGGTATCAAGCCGGGTAGCGTCGCCCAAGTCACCGCCCAGCTCATGGTGTATCTGCACCTGCATTTTCTTGAGGCCATTGGCGAATTCACCGACCTCTACCGGTCGTTCCCAGAAAAGGATCTCCTCCTCGATGTGGTCAGCAGTGCGATGTATCTGGCGCTTTGCCCCGACTATGCCGAGGCCTTGCAGAGGTCGGTTTCCCCCGGACGCCTCGCCATCGCGGAATCGGCCCGCCAAGGGGTGGCAGAAATCCTCATCTGCTGGACGCATAAACAACCGAAAGTGGCGTTTAAGGCACTGCCGAAGGAGAAGAGCATGGGGCTATGGGATACGACCCCGCAAATGGCGGTCAGCGAGGTTGAGCGGACCATCATGGATTTACTCGCTATCGATCACCGCGCAGCGGATGCCGTCCAACAAATGGAAACCAAGTTGGAAGCGCGTCGGAAATCCAAACGCCCGGTTCATCTCGCTCTGACCGAGAAAGATCAGTTGCTGATTAACCAAATCACAGCTTCGGGGTCGCCGCTCCGGGATCTTCTGCTGCTTATTCGCGCCAAGGGCGTTTCCATCAATCCGCGGGCCAATGCCGCTGAACCAAACCGGCCTCCTTACGATATGCGTGTCGAAGCGCATATCGACGAACTGCGAGAACTTGTTGACAAATTATGACCCCACCCCCGCTCCTCCCACTCTCCCTCGCCTTCCCCACCGCCCCGCCGCTCATGCTGCCCGCGGTGCGGAACTGGCCCGTGTCCCACCATGTCTTCGACGCCCCGAGCCTCTGGGCCGTGAATGCCGCGCTGGCCACCGGCCGCCCGCTGCTGCTGCGCGGCGAGCCGGGCGCGGGCAAGAGCCAGCTTGCGCGCGCGGCGGCGCACGCGCTCGGACGCCCCTTCCTCTCTCGCGTCGTCAATGCCCGCCTCGAGCCGGAGGATCTCCTGTTCCGCTTCGATGCCGTGGCGCGGCTGGCCAAGGCCCAGATTCTGCCGCGGTCCGAGGACACGTCCGCCCGGCTGGCCGCCGAGCTGGCCGCCGAGTTTTTCCTCCTGCCGGAAGTGCTCTGGTGGGCGCTGGCACCCGGCTCGGCGGCGAAGCAGTTCGCGAAGGCCCACGCGCATTGCGGCGAATCCGTCTGCCGCTACGACGAGGATTCCGGGCACCCGCTTACCCCGACTTCGGGCGTGGTGGTGTTGATCGACGAGATCGACAAGGCCGAGACCGAAGTGCCCAACAGCCTGCTCGAAACGCTCGCCACCGGCGGCTTCCAGCTTCCCTTCGGCGGCGGGTGGGTCGATGCCGGCAAGGGGCCGCCACCCCTGATCATCATCACCACCAACGAGGATCGGGAGCTGCCGCCCGCCTTCCTGCGCCGCTGCCTGGTGCATCAGATGGACCTCCCCGAGCCGGTCGGCGAGCGCCGCGATTTTCTCACCCGGCGCGTCCGTGCGCATCCCGAGTTGCAATCCCTTGCCGAAAGCGTCCTCGCCACGGCCATCGACCAACTCGAAGCCGACCGAAGCCGCATGAAATCCCAGGAACTCATTCCGCCGGGTCTGGCGGAATTGCTCGATCTGCTCCGCGTCGTGGTCACGCTCGGCGGGGATCCCACCGGACAGGCGCGGGCGCTCGAGAGCACCAGCCATTTTGCGTTCCGCAAACACCGTCCAGTTTGACCACCGCCCCCGATGCCGCTCGCTGCCGTCAACCGCGCCGATCTTCTGCTGGCCCTGGCGGCCAGCGGCTGGGCGATGCCACCCGACGAGGCCGGCCGGTTGTGCGGCTACGACTACGCCGCGCCGGCCCGTCAACCCGGCGGCGAAACCGCCGCTCCCCCGGCGGACGTTTCCCCGCCGTCCACCGCTGCATCTCCCGTCCCTGCCGCGCCGCCGCCCGCCACCGAATTCCGCCACGCTTTCTGGCGGGCTGAAGCGTTCTCGGCCGTTCCAGAAGCTGTCACCCGCCAGCAGCACCAGACCCCGCCGGCCATCCGCGCCGCGCCGCTGCTCGCGGAGGCTGAGTGGAAATTCGAGCCAAAGTTTTTGCCCGGCCGGCCGCTGCTCGGCTGGGTTCGCCTGCTGCCCTTCCTCCGCCGGGTGTTTGGAAAATCGCAGGCCACCCGGCGCCCGGACGTGCCCCGCACGGTGCGGCGGCTGGCCGAGGGCCGGCCGCTCCTCCGGTTGCCGCGGCTGCGACGCCGGGCGTGGCGGTCGCAGGCCCATGTGCTCCTCGACCGGCGCGAGGCACTGGCTCCGTTTTGGGATGACTACGAATTTCTCCTGCGCCGGCTCGGGCGGCTGCGCGGCACGGCCGGGCTGCGGGTGGCGTACCTCGAGCCCGAGGCCACCAGTCCCTCTGGTTTTGCCGACGTGCGCCCGCGCACGGGCGGGCGGGTTCGTCCGGCCTTTCAGCTTCCCACGAACGGTGAGGCAGTTCTCGTGCTGGGGGATCTGGCCCAATATGTCGGCGGCCCCGCCCTGCACCCGTGGGCGGCGCTCGGGCGGAAACTCCGGCGGCGCGGCTCGACGCCCTGGGCGCTGTGCCCGTGTCCCCCCGGCCGCTGGGATCTCCGTATGGCGCGCGCGTGGAATCTGGTTTGCTGGGACCACGGGCAACGCCCGCCGCTCCTCGGTGGCGGACAGCGGGCGGAATGGATCGCGCCCGAAGATCGCTCCGCCGCGGAACAGCGGCGGCGCGCGGCCGCCGACCGGTTGCTCGAACTGCTCGCGCCCGCCATCCGCGTCGAGCGTGGCCTGCTCCGCGATCTGCGCCACCTGCTCCCGGCGGCTGAAGCGGATGTCGGTGTCGAATACGATTTGTTCCAATCGGGGGACACCTCCGGCTCCGTGTTCGGATTCACCGTCCGCCCGGAGCGCCTGCGGGTCCTCCGCGCCCGCTTTGCCGACCTGCCGCCGGAGCGGCTGGCGGCCGTGGTGGCGGCGCTGCGTCGGCATCACGCCTATTGCTCCCACCTGTTCGGCCACCTCGAGACGCTGGGCTTGCACGATGTTCTCCCGCCCGCGCAATGGTCCGCCCTCGTGACGACCGGCGTGCTGCCCGCCACCGCGCTCGCGGACGCGCGCCAGTATGCGCGCCGCCTCGCCCGGACCCTTTACGAACTGGGGGACTCGGCCGCGCGCGCGGGTGCCGCCGCCTTTTGCGGACGGGAAGTGGGCCGGCTGCAAAACCAGGCACTCCAGAACGATGAAATCCAGGCCCTCTACGCGTTGGCGCACCGGGGACTCGAACTCGAAGCACCGTCATGGCTCGATCCGGCGAAGGTCGCGTGGACCCAGCAAACCCTGCCGGCCCCGGCGCGCCAGACCATCGGGCTGACCCCCGCCGGGCTGGCCCGCACCCCGCAATTCCCGTTGGGCGCAATCACGTGCCGCTGGGATGCCGCGATCTTGGAGCTTCAGTCCGGGAATGGATTGCGGGCGGCGATTTCGCTGCCCGATCATCATTTCCCCGAGCTTCCGCGCGCCCGTCTGGAAGGCGTCTCCCCGGTCGTCTTCACCTCGGGTGGTCAGACGCTCACCTTCGCCCCCGTGCTG
>CAZUUP010000470.1:0-4930 GCA_964623105.1 uncultured Akkermansia sp. | reverse complement strand
CGGCGTCGCCAATCCGGGAGGCAACCTGATGAAGCTGGGGTTTGAGATGAAGCAACACCGCGACCCCGCCGCCGACGGCGATGCCCACGGCGGTCGATCCGTGGATGAGGTAGGCGCCGACCGCGTACATGAGGAGCAGGGCGGCCTCGGTGGTCATGCCGGGCTCGATCTGGCCGGTGCGGATTTCCTCGAGGTTGGCGACGATGATGATGGCGGCCAATCCGGCAACGCCGAAGCCGAGAATCCAGCCGCCAAACTCGTCGCCGAGCAGCGCGCAGAAGCTGCCGAAGACGGTGACGAGGGGAAAGGTACGGAAGCCGGCGAGGCGGGCCTCGGTGCGCTGGCGTTGCAAGCCGACCAGCAGGCCGAGGCCCAGCGCGACGCCCAATCGTTGAAGCACAGGTGGAAATTCCATCGTGGTGTCGGAACCTTACACATTCGCGCGGGTTAGGCGATGGCAAACGGGAGAGGGATTGTTGCGGGAGAGTGAGGCGGGCGGATGGAGTGCGATGGTGTAGAATCCCGGGGGCGGGGCGGGCGTCAGTCTGTGCGCACACATGAAAACAATCCTGAACCGAACTCTGATCGTGGTTGGCATTGCCCTGTTGGCGTCGCAAGGAGCGGCGCAGGAATGGACGCGGTTCCGGGGCCCGAACGGGACGGGGATCAGCAATGCCAAGACGGTGCCGACGAAGGTGACGGAGGCGGATATCAACTGGAAGGTCGAGTTGCCGGGGGTGGGGCATTCGTCGCCCGTGTTGTGGGGCGAGCGGGTGTTTGTGACGACGACCGGGGACAAGGAGGGTGGTTTTCGGGTGGTGTGCGGGGACGCGCGGGACGGGAAGCTGGTGTGGAAGCATGATTTTCCGCTGCAGCCGTTTCCGCGGCACAAGTTCAATAGCTACGCATCATCGACGCCGGCGGTGGATGCGGAGCGGGTGTATGTAAGCTGGAACGAGCCGGAGCATTATCAATTGGCGGCGCTGGGGCATGACGGGAAGGTGCTGTGGCAGCGGGATTTTGGGCCGTATGTCAGTCAGCACGGTTGTGGTACGTCGCCGGTGTTGTATCGCGGGATGGTGATTCTGGGCAATGAGCAGGACGATGCGAAATCGGTGAAGGGCAGCACGCGGAGCGGCATCAGTTCGGTGCTGGCGGTGGATGCGAAGACGGGAGCGACGGTGTGGCAGACGGCGCGCAAGAGCGCGGTGGTTTCGTATTCGACGCCGTGTGTTTACGAGCCGAAGGACGGGCCGCCGGCGTTGGTGTTTCACAGCCAGGCGCATGGGATTTACGGAGTGGAACCGACGAGCGGGAAGGTTTTGTGGGAGTATGACCGGGCGTTTACGATGCGGAGCTGCAGTTCGCCGATTCTGGCCGGGGAGTTGATCTTGGGCTCCTGCGGGAGCGGGGGCGGCGGGCATTATGTAACGGCGGTCCGGCCGGGATCGGTGACGGGTGGGAAGGGGGCGGAGCTGGTTTACGAGATGAAGAAATCAGCGCCGTATGTGCCGACGGGGATCGCGGTGGGAGAGTTGGTGTGGTTGTGGAGCGATGGCGGGGTGCTGACGTGTCTGCATGGGCCGACGGGGGCGGTGCGTTTCCAGGAGCGGGTTGGGGGCAATTTCTTTGGGTCGCCGGTCTGGGTGGACGGGCGGTTGTTTGCGGTTTCCACGGCGGGGGAACTGGTGGTCGCGGAGGCATCGGAGCGGTTCAACGTGTTGCACCGTCACGCGTTGAACGAAGTGTGCCACACGACGCCAGCGGTGGCGTTGGGGCGGATGTTCATTCACACGGAGAGGCATTTGTTCAGCATCGGCGGGGCGAAGAAAGTGGCGGGCAGGTGACTGGTGCGGGTGGACGGACGGGCGCGAGGGCGGCGGGGAGACTTTTGGGGAGGTCGGAAGCAGGCTCGTCGGCGGGGCGAGGGATTGATTGGTTGCGTGTGCCCGGCGTGGGTTAACTGCGGGGGTTTGCGGATGTGCCATTCGCAAGGAGGCGGTTGGGCCGATTGTCGGGCGGGTTCGGGTGGATTTACGCGTAGGGCTACGGATTTTCGGCTGGCGCGCTTGCATTAGGGGGAAAATGAGGTTTCGTGCCCGCGGATTTGTATTCAGGACGTATCATGAAATTTCGATTTGTTGATGGGGGCTGTGAGAAGCGGCGGGGCGTGTGGCGTGGCAGTATCGGCGTGGGCGGGTTGCTCTTGCTGGCGCTGGCGTTGTCGGTTGCGGGGTCGGTGACGCTGGAGGCGCAGACGATGCTGCCGGGAGGGTTTTCCGAGCAGGAGGTGGTGGCATCGGGGTTGTTGCGGCGACCGACGGCGATGGCGTTCGTGCCGGACGGTCGGTTGCTGGTGTGTGAACAGGGCGGGAGCATCAAGTTGGTGAAACCGGGGGCGGCGCTGCCGGTGATGTTTGGGGGTGTGGCGGCGCAGTTTAACAACGAGCGGGGTTTGCTGGGGATTGCGGTGGATCCGGGTTTTGCCCGGAATGGGTGGATTTATGTGGCGTACACGGCGGCGCTGCCGGTGCCGCACAACCGGGTGAGCCGGGTGACGGCGAGCGGTGACGTCATGGTGGCGGGGAGTGAGCGGGTGTTGTTCGAGTTGCCAGCGTTGGGGGCGGCATCGGTTCACAATGGAGGGGCGTTGCAGTTTGGCGCCGACGGCAAGTTGTACGTGGCGGTGGGGGATAATGCGGTGTCCACGAACGCGCAGTGGATGGGGAGTCTGAACGGCAAGGTGCTGCGCCTGAATGCGGACGGTTCGATTCCGGGGGACAATCCATTTTATGCGAGTGCGACGGGGGCGAGTCGGGCGGTTTGGGCACTGGGATTGCGGAATCCGTTTACCTTTGCGGTCGGGAGGGCGTCGGGCCGGATGTACATCAATGACGTGGGGGGCGGGCGGTGGGAGGAGATCAATGTGGGGCGGGCGGGGGCGAACTACGGGTGGCCGAGGCGGGAGGGGCCGGACGCGACGGCGGGGTTGGTGGGGCCGTTGCACGCGTATGCGCATCCAACGAATGTGACGGGGAGCATGGCGATTACGGGCGGGGTGTTTTATGAGCCAGCGGTGCCGAGTTTTCCGGCGGGGTATGCGGGGCGCTATTTTTATCTGGATGGCGGGCGGCACTGGATTCGGGTGCTGAATCCGGTGACGGGCGGGGTGGAGGAGTTTGCGCCGCGGTTGGGGGCGGGGGCGGGCGAGATGCCGGTGGCGCTGTCACTGGGGCCGGACGGGGCACTTTATTACGTGAAGAATCTGCGGGGGTCGTTGCACCGGATTCAGTTCGACGGGAGTCAGGCGCCGATCATTGGGACCCAGCCGCGGAGTGTGCAGGTGTCGGCGGGGCAGACGGCGGAGTTTTCGGTGTCGGCTTTCGGAGAGGGGACGCTGGCGTATGCGTGGGAGAAGGATGTGGATGGTGACGGAGTCTTCGGGGGTGTGGCCGGGGGCAACGGGGCGGTGCTGCGGTTGCCGGGAGTGGGGTTGGCGGACGACGGGTGCCGGTTGCGGTGCCGGGTGACGAATCGATTTGGAACGGCGGTGAGCGCGGTGGCGGTGTTGCGGGTGACGAGCAATCGCCCGCCGGTGGCGGTGATCAGCTCGCCACCGGCAGGTCAGCGGTATCGGGCGGGGCAGACGCTGGTGTTTGCTGGCAGTGCGTCGGATCCGGAGCAGGGGGCGCTGGGAGCGGGGGCGCTGACTTGGTGGGTGGATTTGCATCATGCGGATCATGTGCATCCGGCGATGGCGCCGGTGAGCGGGACGAGCGGGGGCAGTTATGTGATTCCGACGGTGGGGGAGGTGAGCGACAATGTTTGGTATCGGATTCATCTGCTGGCGGTGGATGGTGCGGGGGCGCGGCACGAGGTGGTGCGGGATGTTTTGCCAGAGAAGGGGCGGGTGACGCTGGCGACGCGGCCCGCGGGTCTGAAACTGACGCTGGATGGTTCGCCGGTGCTGGCACCGCACACTTTCACGGGGGTGGCGGGCGTGCAGCGGACAATCGGGGCGGAATCGCAGACGATCACGGGGGTTTTGTATGAGTTCACGGGGTGGAGTGATGGTGCGGGCGCGACGCGCACTCTGACGACGCCGGTTGGGGAGCAAGTTCTGACGGCCAATTTTGCGGTGCGTGCGCCGGGGTTCGATGCGGCGGTGTTCGCGGGGCAAAGTGTACCGCTGAACATGGCCCCGGGGCAGACCAACGTGGTGACGATTTCGTTTACGAATACGGGGAACACGGTCTGGAGCGAGGCGGGGCGGTATCGGCTGTCGTCCGTGGGGCCACAGGACAACGTGCGGTGGGGGGTAAACCGGGCGATCCTGACTGGGGCGGCGAATCCGGGGCAGGTGGCGACGTATCGTTTTGCGGTGGTGGCGCCGGGAGTTGCGGGGGTGTACGACTTTCAGTGGCAGATGCTGCGGGAAGGGGTGCGATTGTTCGGGACGCCGACGCCGGTGCTCCGGGTGAATGTCGGAACGCCGGGGGTGGAGCGGGCGGCCCGGTTCGTGAGCCAGACGGTGCCGGCGCGGATGACGCCGGGGGCGACGTATCGGGTGCAGCTGCGATTTGCGAACACGGGCTGGCGTACGTGGCGGGCGGCGGATGGTGTGCGCCTGGGAGTGCAGATGCCGATGGATAATTTGAACTGGGGGGTCCAGCGCGCCGTGCTCGCGGCCGATGTGCCAAGCGGGGGGACGGCGACGTTTGATTTCAATGTGCGGGCACCGTCGGCCCCGGGGGTGTATTCGTTTAGCTGGAGAATGTTGCAGGAAGGGGTGGCGATTTTTGGCGAGGCGTCACCGGTGATCTTGGTGCGGGTGGAGCCGTGACCCAGCGAGGAGGGCGTGAACCTTCTGATCCGAGATTCCGCAGTTGAAAACCATCCTGCCGCTGGCAAACCACTAACCGGCACTGAC
>CAZUUP010000469.1:0-4944 GCA_964623105.1 uncultured Akkermansia sp. | reverse complement strand
ATTAGTGATTAGTAATTAGTGATTAGTGATTAGTGATTAGTGATTAGTGATTAGTGATTAGTGATTAGTGATTAGGGGTGGGTTTAATGGAGGGTGGAGAGGAATTCGACGAGGTCGCGAAGGTCGCGTTTGGAGAGTAGGGCGGCAAGCTCGGCGGGCATGGCGGAGAGGCCGCGGTCGCGGCGGGTGATCTGGTCGGCGGGGATTTTGAGGGTGCCGTCTTCGAGGGAGTTGAGGATGATTTCGGCGGGGGTTTCAGATTTGAGGATGCCGGCGCGAGTGGAGCCGTCCTTGAGTTTCACGACGAGGGTTTCGAAGCCTTGGGCGATGCGGGCATTGGGGGCGACGACGGATTCCAGGAGGTATTCGCGGTTGTAGCGGGCGCCGATGCCGTCGAGGGCGGGGCCGACCTCGCCGCCTTCGCCCGCGAGTTTGTGGCAGCGCAGGCAGGAGGCTTCGACGCGTTCGCGGAAGATTTTGCGACCTTCGTTGGCGTTGCCGCCGGCGAGGCATTCGCGGAATGGGGCAAGAGGGTCGGAGGTGGCGCGGCGGGAATTGAAAGTGGCGACGCGTTGGCGGATGTCGGGGGCCGGGCGGCGGGCGGCGGCTTCGAGGAGTTCGAGGTGGAGGGCGGCGGGGACATTGGTGGCGAGGAGGCGATCGAGCCAGGCGACGAGCAGGGTGTCGGCTGCGGGGCCGGGTATTTTGGCGAGGGCGGCGAAACCGGCTTGTTGTTCGGCGATGGAGGAACTGGCGAGGAGGGTGGTGATGCGGGGGAGGGAGGCGGCGGTGGGCTGCAAGGTTTGGAGACGGGCGGCACTAGCCTTGAGTTCCGGAGAATCCGAGGCGGCGGCGGCGGTGAGGGCGTCATCGAGGTGGGGCGAGGAGAGGTCGGCGAGGGCTTGGAGCGCCGCAGCGCGAGCTTCGGCGGGGGAGGCGGAGCGGGCGACGAGTTCGGCAAGGGCGGGGGCGGAGTCGTGGAGGCGAAGGCTGCCGGCGGCGTGGGCGGCGGCGGCCTGAACCGCGGGCGGGGCCTGACGCAGGATGTCATTGATGGCGGGAAGAATGGCAGCGGCGGCGGCGGCGGGGTCACGGGGTGGGATGGGGCGCCAGAGTCCGACGACACGGTCGCGACCGGACGGGGCGGCCCATTCGGCGAGCATGTGGAGGGCTTCGCTGCGTTGGAGGGGGTGGGCATCGCGAGCGGCGGCGCGGGTGGCAAGGATGCGGGCGGCGGCGGGAGTGCCGAGGCGGAAATTGGCGTTGAGGATGCGGCGGGCGATGGGCTCGGCGAAGGCGGGGTCGAGGGCGGCGGGAGGGAAAGGTTGGGTGGCGAGCGTGGGCAGGGCGTTGGAGATGGGGGTGTCGTAGATGGCTCGGGCGGCCTCGAGGCCGAGGCGGGGATCGGGGTCGGCGAGGAAGCGGGCGATCGCGGGGCTTTGCAGGCGGCGGAGGGTGAGGAGGCAAGCGAGGCGCACGGCGGGGGAGGGATCGGTGGCGGCTTGCAGGAGAGCGGGAAGATTGGTCTGGCCGAGGAGGCCGAGCACGCCGGCATGGCGGACGATGGCATCGCGGTCGCCGTTGGCACGGAGCATGGTGAGGAGCTTTAGCGTGGCATTGGTGTGGCCGAGTTTGCCAATGCTGATGGCGGCGAAGGCCTGGACGCGGGGGTGGGGGTCTTGGAGGAGGGGTAGGAGGGCGGCGGCGGTGGCTTGGTGCGGTCCGTCGCCGAGGGTGCGGGCGGCCTGGGCGCGGATTTCGGCGTCCGGATCGGTGGTGAGTCGGGCGAGAGTGGTGGCGAGTTCGACACGGGTGGGGGGAGGAATCTGCGCTTTGGAGCTGGCGATCTGACCGAGGCCCCAGAGGGCGTGGACGCGGGCGAGTTGCTGGGTGTGCTGGAGGGCGGTTTCGGTCAGGATGGCGGCGGCGCCGAGGCTCTTGCCGGCGAGGGTAAACTGGGCGGCCTGGCGGACGCGGGAGTCGGCGTGGGCCAGGAGGCTGGCGAGTTCCTTGAGCGGACGTTTGTCCATGCCTTCGCCGAGGATTTTGCGGGTTTCGAGGACGCTGGGGGAGTTGACGTGGTTGGTTTCGAAGACGTGGTAGAGGCGGCCTTTGCCGGTTCGGTCGAGGAGTCCGACCCAGTCGCTGACGTAAGGACCGCCGGTGACGCCGAACTGGACGTCGGTGGCGGCGATGCGCCACAGGAACTGATGGAGATCGAAGATTTCGAAGGAGGCGCCGCGAGGCTTCTGGCCGAAAGACCAGACGCCTCCGTTGGCGCCGAGGAAGTCGCAAACAAAGAAATGGCCGGCGTAGCGTTCGGACATGCCGGTGCCGGGGTAGTGGGAAAGGCCGGAGGGGCCTTGGGTGATATTGGTAACGGGTGGGATGACGTAGGCGGCGGGGTGGGGGTTAGCGACATCCCAAATTTTTTCGGCGTTCCAGGGGCCGAGGGGAACGGGGAAGCGGAGATGTTGGTAGCCGATGCGCCAGCCGTAGTCGCCGCCTTCGACGAGGTACAACCAACGCGCCTTGTCGCCGAGGTCGGCGTTGTTGTCGCAGGTGAAGAGGTTGCCGAGGTCGTCGAAGGCGAGTTTCTGCGGGTTGCGGAGGCCGGTGGCGAAGATTTCGAGGTCGCTGCCGTCGGGGTTGCAGCGGAAGACGGAGCCCGAATCGGAGTTGGAGACGATGCGGCCGGCGGTTTCGACATGGGCGCCGCGGTCGCCGATGGAGTAGTAGAGTTTGCCGTCGGGTCCGAAGCAGAGGCCGTGGAGGTCGTGGCCGAGATAACCGACGCGCAGGCCGTAGCCGAAGTGGAGGGATTGGCGCTGGTCGGCGCGACCTTCGCCGGTGGTGTCCTTGAGCAGCCAGAGGTTGGGGAGGTTGGCGAACCAGACATTGCCGTTGCGGGCGAGGACGTCGGCGGCGAGTCCGTCGAGGACGGTGTTGAAGCCGTCGGCGAAGACGGTGGAGTAGTCGGCATGGCCGTTTTGGTCGCGGTCTTCGAGGAGGCGGACGCGGTCGCTGTGCTCGGTGAGGAGGTTGGTCTGGCCGGCCATGCGGCGGCGAATGAGGGATTCGCGGTCGTGGACGGTCCGGCTGGCGAGGTCTTCGTCGAGCCAGGACATGCGTCCGCGGATGTCCATGGCGCCGGCGGTGGATTGGAAGCCTTTGTCCATGCGGAAGACCTCGACGACAAAGAAGCGGCCCTTCTCATCGACGGAGAAGGCGATGGGATGGGCGAGGAGGGGTTCGGCGGCGAAGAGGGAGACTTGGAAGCCGGGGGCGGTTTGGAAGCGCTTGATGGCGGTCTGGCCTTCGTCGGAGGCTTCGGCGATTTTGGGTGCGTAAATCTGAGGCCGCAGGGGCAGGAGGGCGGCGACGGGCGGGGCGGGGTTGGTGGACTGCGCGGAGGTGTGCTCGGGGCAGAGCAGGGTTACGAGACTCACGATGAGTGTCGTAACGCTGCGGTGGAACCCGGAAATCATGGCGGGAATGCTAACGGTGAAGGGGATGGGGGCAAGAGGTTTGGCGGGATTTCCGGCGGGCGGGGCGTGGTTTCTGGGCAGTCCTGAATGGCGGGGGTGAAGAAGTGTCGCGTTGAGCGCGATTCGGAGGCTTCGCGCAAGCCGGTTGGGGGAACGGACTCGGGAAACGGAAGCGTGAGAATTGGGGAGCGGACCGGACGCTTGACCTTGCTCCGCGGAAGGGGCGTGGGCAGAGTGCGCCCGCGATGCGCGAGTTGATCCGTGGCTGGATTGAAACCACCGAGACCTTCGTTCTGGAGGTCATTTTTGAGCAGCGACCCGGGAAGCGGGCCGCGGTGGTGCGGTCCATCCTGTGGGCGTTGTCGCAGGTGTTTGCGTTGATCGTGAAGTTGCGGCGGTTCTTGTACAACGTGCGGATATTCCGGGATTCGACGCTCGGGGTACAGGTAATTGCGGTGGGGAACCTGACGGTGGGCGGAACCGGAAAGACGCCGGTGGTGGAAAAGTTTGCGCGGGAATTGCAAGACCAAGGGAGAAAGGTGGCGATCCTGTCGCGGGGTTACCGGTCGAAGCCGCCGCCGTTGCGGCATCGGTTGCTGGACAAGCTGCTATTGCGCGACGATCGCACGCCGCCGCGGGTCGTGTCGGATGGCAAATCGTTGCTGTTGGATTCCGAGACGGCGGGGGACGAACCCTACATGCTCGCGTCGAATTTGAAGGATGTGATCGTGCTGGTGGACAAGGACCGGGTGCGGAGCGGGCGGTATGCGGTGGAAAAATTTGGGTGTGACACGTTGCTGTTGGATGACGGTTTTCAGTATTGGAAGTTGCGCGGGCGGCGGCGGGACATTGTGTTGATCGACTGCCAGCAGCCATTTGGCAATGAGTTCATGCTGCCGCGGGGGACGTTGCGGGAGCCGCCGGCGCACCTGGCGCGGGCGAGCACGATTTTCATCACCAAGAGCGACGGCAACACGGGGGCGTTGCGGCAACGAATTGCGGCGCACAATCCGAATGCGGGCATCATCGAGTGCATTCATCATCCGTTGTACTTCGAGGATGTGTTCACGGGGGAGCGGAAGGGATTGGACTTTCTGAAAGGGAAGCGGGTGGCGTCGTTGAGCGGGATCGCGCAGCCGGAGAGTTTTGAGCAAAGCCTGATCAAGCAGGGGGCGGAGCTGGTGTATGCGAAGCGGTTTGCGGATCATCACCGGTTCACGCAGCAGGAAATCTTGAACGTCATTAACCGGAGCAAGAAGCGGCAGGCGGAGATCATTATCACGACGCAGAAGGACTCGGTGCGGTTTCCGAAGATCGACCGGCGTGACCTGGCGATGTATTTCATGCGGGTGGAAATCAAGATTCTGGCGGGCGCGAAGGATTTTCACGCGTGCGTGCGGCAAATCTGTTTTCGATGAGATGGGCGACAAGCTTCTCCATTTCCTGGGACGGTTGG
>CAZUUP010000468.1:0-4971 GCA_964623105.1 uncultured Akkermansia sp. | reverse complement strand
CGGGGACGACGGGGGTGTTGCGGGAGAGCAGCAGGTCGAGGGCTTCGTCGTCCATGAAGGTGCCATGTTCGATGGCGTCGTAGCCGGCGCGGAGGGCGTTTTTGATTCCCTGGGTGGCCCGGCAATGGCCGGTGACTTTCAGGCCGTGATTGTGGGCGGTGGCGACGACGGCGTGCATTTCGTCGAAGGTCATGCAGAGGGTGTGGTGGTCGTTGATGTCGGGCGAGGCGGCGTCGCCGGTGGGGTAGGTTTTGACCCATTCGACGCCGTCCTTGACGAGGGCGCGGACGGCGCGGCGGGCGTCTTCCTGACCGTTGATGATGAAGACGAGGCCTTCCATGCCGATTTTGCGGAACTCGGGGTTCCAGTCCATGAGGCCGCCGGCGGAGCAGATTTCGCGGCCGGAGGCGGCGAGTCGCGGGCCGAGGATGAGGTCGTCCTCGATGGCTTTCTTGAGCCAGACATCGACGTTGAAGAGGCAGCCGCCGGAGCGTGCGGCGGTGTAGCCGCATTCGACGAGGAGACGGCAGTTTACGGACGAGAGGAGGGAGACGTATTCGACGGGGTATTTGATGTCGAGGTCTTCGAGGGCGGCGATGTTGAAGTAGGTGGCGTGAAAATGGGCTTCAACGAGGCCGGGCATGATGGTGCCGCCACGGGCGTCGATGCGCTGTGCGTCGGGTGCGATGGCGGGTGCCTGCGCGATGGGGCCGGCGAAGCGGATGCGGCCGTTCTCGATCAGCAGGGCGGCGTTGGGGACGGGCGGGGCGCCGGTGCCGTCGATAAGTTGGCCGTTGGAGATGAGGGTGGTTCCGGTGGCGAGTTTCATGTGCGGGGTGGGGTTGGTGGGAAAAGGTGGATCAGAGGGAAGCGAGGAACTGGTTGACGATTTCGAGGGTTCGGCGGGGTTGGGTGGAGTGGATGTTGTGGCCGATGCCGGGAAGGTCAAGGCGCTGGCAGCGGGGTATGAGGGCGGCGGCGCGGTCGGCTTCGGCGGCGCTTAACATGCCGCCGCAGGCGGGGTCGGCGCGGAGGAGCAGGGTAGGGCAGTCGATATGCGGAAGTTCGGCGAACCAATCAAGTCCCTCCAGCCAGCGGCCGGCGAGGAGAGGATCAAGGACCCGGGGGTCCATCTGGATGAGGCACTCGGCACTGAAACGGAGTGCGGCGGGGTCGCGAAGTTGGCCGAACTTGACGATTGAGCCGTTGCCCGGGTGGTGGACCGGCAATTCTGCAAGGGCGGCGGCGAGTTCGGGGGTGGTCCAAGGGCGGGTGAGGAGGCGTTGAATGCCGCTGAATTGGAGGAAGAACGGGGACTGGCGGACGCCTTCGGCGAGGACTGAGCCGGGCGGGTCTTCGAGCACGAGGGCGCGGATGCGACCGGGGGCGCGGGCAGCGACGACGGCGGCGACCATGGCGCCGAGGGAATGCCCGAAAAGCACAACGGGTTGATCGCCCATTTGCGCAAGGAGGAGTCCGGCATCGGCGGCGTAATCGACGATGCGGTAGCTGGCGGTGGGGCTGCGTTCGGAGGAGCCGTGGCCGCGGTGGTCGGGAGCGGTGACTTGCCAGTGCGGGGTGAGTTCCGGAAGAACGGCGGCCCAGTCGCGCCAGCAGCGGGTGACGCCATGAAGGAGGAGGAGGGGCGGGCCGTGGGTGGGGCCGCGGGCGATGTTGAGGCTGAGGTGGCCTGCGAGGGCGGGGGATTCGGTGAGAGCGGGAAGGGTTTGGGGCGCGGGAGCGGCGAAAGGGTCGGGGCGTGCGGGAGGCTCCGGGGTGTGCATTGGAGGGGACGGTAGAATTTGGGAGGCGGGCGTCAAGCTGGGGTGTGGGGTGGCGAATGGAATCAAGAGCGGGTGGGTTTTTGGGATGGAGGTGGGACGGGGGGATAATTAGTGCGTTGTGGAATAGGGGCGTGAAGGCGGTGCGCTGGGGACAGACGCGTCCGACCGGTGGGGAGCGGGCGGAGCGGGCCGGAAAGCCGCTTCGGGCGGGTGCGCCATCGGGAGCGTTGCCTCGGTCCGGGTTAGCGGGAGGGGTTGCCGATGGCGTAGAGCGAATCGAAGCCGCGGAGGTAGATGCGGCCGTTGGCGATGGCGGGGGAAGCGGTGAACTGGTCGGGGAGTTTGTTCTTGGCGAGGATCTTCAGTGTGGGGCCGGCTTCCACGACGGTCACGGTACCGTCCTTGGCGGTGAGGTAGAGTTTGCCGTCGGCGGCGACGGTGGAGGCGCGGTAGGTCTGGGAGTGGGCGCGGTCGGAGTAGAGTTGTTTGCCGGTGGCGGCATCGAGGCAGGTGAGGACGCCATTTTCGCGGCAGAGGTAAACGCGTCCGCCGTAGATGACGGGTGAGGGGACGTCGGGGGTGCCGCTGGGGAGGCGCCAGGCTTCGCCGTCGGAACCGGTGGTGAGCTGGCCGGTGGCGGTGGGTTTCACGCCGACGACGGCTCCGTTTTTGGCGGTGGGCACGACGATGAGTCCGGGAGTGGCGACGGGGGAGGCGACGAAACGCAGGGTGCTGTTGTAGCGGGATTTGGGGTTAAGGTCGCCCAGGCGCCAGACTTCGGCCCCGTCGGAGAGGTTGTGGGCGATGGCGTAATCATTGCCGTGGGTGATGAGCCGGGCTTCGCGTTCGCGGAACCAGAGGCAGGGGGAGGCGTAGGAGTGGAGGCATTCGCTGTGACCGTCGCTTTTGCGGTCCACTTTCCAGACTTCCTTGCCGGTCGAGGCGTCGAGGGCGACGACGAGGGCGGCGCGGGCGTGGATGAGTTGGAGGTAGAGGCGGCCGTCGTGGAGCAGCGGGGTGGTGTGCATGCCGAAGCCGTAGGAGAATTTGCCGTAGCGTTCCTGGGCGTTGAATTGCCAGACCGGTTTGCCGGCGAAATCGAAGGCGGCGAAGTCGCCGGTGCCGACGAGGGCGAACACGTGCCGGCCGTCGGTGCTGGGGGAGCAGGTGGCTCCGTTGCCCTCGCCGCCCCGCGAGCGTTTGGCGCCGGTGGCGAGTTTGCCTTTCCAGAGTTGTTTGCCGCTGGTGTCGAGGGCGACGACGACGAGGTCATCGGCGTCTTCGCTGGTGAGGAAGATGTGATCGCCCCAAATTACCGGAGTGGCGGCGCCCTGGCCCGGGAGCTTGGTCTGCCAGAGGATGTTGTTGGTGGCGCTCCAGACGGTGGGGAGGTTGGTTTCGGTGCTGACGCCATCGTGGCGGGGTCCGCGCCAGGTGGGCCAGTTTTCGGAGCGGACGAGACCGGTGGAAAGGGTGAGGGCGAGGGTGAGGGCGAGGAGGGAGTGCATGGGTGGGGAGAGTGATTAGTGATTAGTGATTAGTAATTAGTAATTAGTAATTAGTAATTAGTGATTTGTGATTGGTAAATAGTGGGGAGGCGGTGGGGGGGTGAATCGGCGTTGGGAATTGCCGCAAGAAACGCAAGGAGGCGCAAAAAGGGGGCGGAGCTGCGGGGTTGTTCGCAAAGGTGTGATGGCGATGGGTGGCGGGTTGGGTGGGAATTGGAGAGCGGATTTACAGTCCCAACTGCTTGAACCGGTGGCGCACTTCTTTGAGGTGGAAATCGAGCGAGCAGAGTTTTTCGAGTTCGCCCTTTTTGAAGTGTCCGGCGACGGCGGGATCGGCTTTGAGGACTTCGAGGAAGTCGGCGTTGTCGCGACCGGCGTGCTTGACCTCCCAGGTTTTCATGGCGGCGTCCTGGACAAGTTTGTAGGCGGCCTCGCGCGTGAGGCCTTTGCGGATGAGGGCGAGCAGGACGGTCTGGCTGTTCCACATGCCAAGCGAGAGGCCAAGGTTCTTCTGCATGTTGGCGGGATAGACGACCAAGCCGTCCATGAGACGGGTGAGGAGGCCGAACATGTAGTCGAGGAGGGTGCAGGAGTCGGGGAAGATGATCCGCTCGACGCTGGAGTGGCTGATGTCGCGTTCGTGCCAGAGGGCGACGTTTTCGAGGGCGGCGACGGCGTTGCCGCGGATGACGCGGGCAAGGCCGGTGAGGCGTTCCCAGGTGATGGGGTTGCGTTTGTGGGGCATGGCGCTGCTGCCTTTCTGGCCCTTTGTGAATGGTTCTTCCGCTTCGAGGACCTCGGTGCGCTGGAGGTGCCGGAATTCGACGGCCCAGCGTTCGAAGCTGGCGGCGACGAGGGCGAGGGCGTTCATGAATTCGGCGTGGAGATCGCGCTGAATGACCTGGGTGGCGATGGGCGCGGGGCGCAGGCCGAGCTTGCGGCAGACGTAGGATTCGATGGTGGGGGAAAGGTGGGCGTTGGTGCCGACGGCACCGGAGAGCTTGCCGACGGCGATGATTTCGCGAATGCGGCGGAGGCGGTCGAGGGCGCGGCCGAATTCGTCGTACATAAGCGCGAGTTTGAGGCCGAAGCTGGTGGGTTCGCCGTGGATGCCGTGGCTGCGGCCGATGCAGGGGGTGAGCATGTGCTCGCGGGCGCGGCGCGCGATGACGGGCAGAAGTTTCTTGGCGTCGGCGATGAGAATGTCGGCGCTTTGGACCATCTGAACAGCGAAGGCGGTGTCGCCGATGTCGGAGCTGGTGAGGCCGAAGTGGAGCCAGCGGCTGGCGGGGTCGTTGATCTTTTCGACGACGGCGGTGGTGAAGCCGATGACGTCGTGGTTGAGGGTTTTCTCGAGTTCCTTCTGGCGTTCGACGAGGGCCTTGGTGTCGGCGAAACAGAGGTCGGCACCGTGTTTCATTTTGGAGAAATCGGCGGGCGGGACGATACCTTGTTTGACGAGGGCTTCGCTGGCGAGGAGTTCGATTTGAAGCCAGATCTTGAGCTTGTTTTCGTCGGTCCAGATGGCCCGCATTTCGGGGCGGGAGTAGCGCGTAATCATGCGGGACGGATGGTAGGGGAAGGGGGTGGGGGAGTCGAGGGGGATGGAGAGATGGAGAGACGGAGAGAGGGGGAGAGGGGGTTATGGGGTGGGGAGGAGGTGGAGGCCGTCGATGACG
>CAZUUP010000467.1:0-4974 GCA_964623105.1 uncultured Akkermansia sp. | reverse complement strand
CCGTACCTCTCCCCGGAGCGCGGGCGGCCCGCACGCGAGTTTCCTTCCCCGATCTTCGGCCATCACTCACAGCGACAAGCGATGCGTTGCGAGCGTCCCGTGAAAACGAAAACCAAACAAACCAGCACCAAAACCACGCCCTTACTCGCCGGCGTGGCAGGTGAGTATTTCGTTGCGGCCGAGCTTTCCCGACGCGGATACATCGCTTCCATTTCCCTTCGCAACACCCGCGGCATCGACATCCTCGCCACGAATGCCGCAGCGAGCCGTTCCGTAACTATCCAATGCAAGACCAGCCAGTCCCGGAAGGTTTGGCTGCTAAGCGACAAGTGTGAGTCGTTTCATTCAGAGAATCACTTTTACGTCTTCGTCGCGCTCGGAGACCCATTGGAGCGACCGCGTTACCACATTGTCCCCAGTGGAGTAGTCGCCAAACACGTGCGGGACGACCACAGCAACTGGCTGGCTAAGCCGGGTCGTCACGGGCAGGCACACGTTGACAACCCCGTCCGCAACTTCCACGACAAAGCGAACCAGTATCTGGAGCGTTGGGATTTACTTGGCCTATGACTCAGCTCACCGCGACCTCAATACCTAACGCCAGTTCAGCCACCGACTATCACATCACGCGCCGCCCCCCTTTGGAGTGCGGTGACTCGTCAACGCTTTCCCGCAGGCGACATGTCGCCGTCGAAGTCCCGCACGGCTCCATTCTCGCGCGCACGCCACTGCTGGCGCGAGCCGCGGGTGCCCCGTCCCATGCTGGCGCGCTCCTTCATCCAACGGCGACCAGTCGTCTCGCAAAAGCGGTGACCAGTCACCGCACTCCAAACACAGCGCCCGCGTGCGTGTGGCTTCCCCCCTCTGTGTCCATCGCGTCTCTGTGGTCAAAAATCCCCGCCTTCCTTCTCCTCCTCCTCGCCGCGTTCCCCCTCCCCGCCCAAGAAATCTTCGAGGAAGAACAGGACTCCATCCCGCCCGCCGTTGACCGCATGTACCGCAAAGGCCTCGAATACCTCGTCAAAACGCAAACCGCCACCGGCCAGTGGCCCGACGTTTATGGCTCGCAACCCGGCGTCGTCGGCCTCGCCATCGTCAGCATGTTGGCCCACGGCGACGACCCCAACAGCGGCCCCTACGCCCAGCCCATCCGCCGCGGCCTCGACTTCATTCTCAAAAATCAGCACCCCGGCAACGGCTACATCGGCAACTCGATGTACAACCACGGCTTCGCCGCCCTCGCCCTCGCGGAATCCTACGGCACCGTCACCGACACCCGCCTCGGTCCCGCGCTGCAAAAAGCCGTCGCCCTCATCCTCACCTCGCAGGCGCAAAACCCCTTCGGCGGCTGGCGCTATTCCCCCGAGTCCGCCGACGCCGACACCACCGTCTCCGGCGCGCAAGTCGTCGCTCTTCTCGCCGCCCGCAACGCCGGCCTCGCCATCCCCGACGAAGCCATCCGCAAAGCCCTGAAATTCTTCTCCGACTGCCAGACCGAAGACGGCGGCTTCGGCTACACCGGCGCGGGCGGGCCGAACGCCCCCCGCACCGCCATCGCGGTCCTTGCCTTCGCCCTCGCCAAACAGAAAACCTCGAAGACCTTTCTCGCCGGCACCGCCTACCTTGCCGCCGCCCCGCCCGACCAGACTTACTACCACTACTACCTCTACTACGCCGCCCAGGCCAACTTCCACACTTCACCCCGCGCCTGGCGCGCTTGGAATGCCGCCAACATAAAAACCCTCACCACCTCCCAGACCGCCGAAGGCGCCTGGACCGGCAACTTCGGCACCACCTTCTCCACCACCGCCTCCCTCCTCTCCCTCGCCCTTAACTTCCGCTTCCTCCCCATCTACGAACGATGAAACCGATCTTCCCCGGAGCGCGGGCACCCCACTGGCAACTTCTCCCGGCGCCACCTCAGGCATTTCCGCTGCCAGATCCTCAAGCCACCTCGCGCGCCTGCCCTCGTCCCCCCGCCGCTGTCGCCGCCCACATCCTCATTCTCATCGCCCTCTTCAGCCTCGCCACCCCTCCCGCCCACTCCCAAACCAACCCGCCAACCGCCTCCGGCATCCTCTCATTCTTCAACGGCGACCTTCTCCACGGCGACCTCCTCGCCATCACCAACCACCACGTTCACTGGCGAAATCCCGAACTTCACGCGCCCATTCAGTTTGCCCCCGCCAACCTCCACCGGCTCACCTTGACCCAACCCGTCGTCGTCCCCAAGAGCCCCACCAATCAGTTCCTCGTCCGCTTCCACAATGGCGACGAACTCATCGGCCAGCTACTTGGCCTCGACGACCGCCAGCTTCTCCTCGACACCTGGTTCGGCGGCAGACTCACCATTCAACGCCAGGCCCTCCGCAGCCTCCGCCCGCTGGGCAACAACCGCCTCGTTTACGAAGGCCCCACCGGTCTCGAAGGCTGGCGCACCTCCAGCTTCAACTTCGGCCGCGGCACCGGCGGCTACCAGTTCAAGGACGGCGCCTTCATCGCCAACGGACCCGCCGCCATCGGCCGCGACCTCGCCCTCCCCGACACCCTCCGTCTCGACCTCGACATCCAATGGCAGGGCACCCTCCAGCTGATGATGACCATCTACTCCGAAAGCCTCCAACCTTGGGGCGGCGACGGTTACCAATTCCTCTTCAACCAATACAATTTCTCCCTCACCCGTCTCGCCCGCGACGGCAACCAGGCCCAACTCGGTTCCGTCCAGGTCCTCGCCATGAACACCCGCAACAAATCCCACCTCACCCTCCACGTGGACAAGGCCCAACGCAGCTTCACCCTCACCGTCGATGGCGAAACCGTTCACACCTGGAAGGACCCCGCCGCGTTTTCCGGCAAAGGCACCGGCCTCGTCTTTTTCCAGCAGGGACAATTTCTCACCAAGATCAGCAAGCTGCGCGTCAGCGAATGGGATGGCAAAAACGAATCCTCTTCCACCTCCACCAACCGCCCCACCGAAGACATGCTCGAACTCATCAACCGCGACAAGGTCAACGGCAAGCTCTCAGCCATCCGCGACGGCAAGGCATCCTTCGCGACTCCCTTCGCCTCCATGGACATCCCCCTCCAACGGGTCCAGTTCATCGAACTCGCCGCCCCGCCCGCCCTCGATACCACCAACGCCCCTGCCCTCCACGACGTCCGCCTCTTCTTCGCCGACCGCGGACACCTCACCCTCTCCCTCGCCGCGTGGGATCAAAAACAAATCCGCGGACGCAACCCCTCCTTCGGCGACGCCATCCTAAACTCCGCCGCCTTCAATCAAATTCAGTTCAACCTCGCCCGCGAACGCAAACCCGAAGCCGACGTCTTCGACGCCCGCGAACCCTAGTCCGGAAGTTTCCCCGTCCCAACCAAGCCGCAGCCCCCCCGTAGCGCAAGTTTCCAAACTTGCACCGGTGCGCCCACCAATCCAGGAAACCTGCGCTACAAACTGAGCGTGAAATAATCGTGCTCGCCTCCCACCGCCTTGCACCTTCGCTACCCCTCCGCAACCTGTCCCCGCCGTCTAGTTGGCTCCTTCCCCTGCCATCAATTCCCCAACCAAAACGCCTACCCCAACAACCTCATTCAAATCCCACCATAAACCGCCGGTAAAACTCACAAGCCTGCTCCACCTGCCCGCAATCCACGTACTCCACCGCCGCGTGCGCCTGATCAATGCTCCCCGGGCCAAAGATGATGCTCGGAATCCCCGCCCGCCCAAACTTGCTCGCGTCACTCCCAAACGGCACCCCCGCCGGTTCCCCATTCAATCCCATCTCCCGCAAAACCGCTGTCGCCACCCTCACCACCGCTGCGTCCTCAGCCGTCGCCAGCGGATAATCCGTCAGCATCGGCGGCAACATCTCCGCCTGGAAATCGCGCAATCCCACCCCAGCCTCCTCGACCAATCGCTCATACCCCGCCAGCACACCCTCGATCGTCTCCCCCGGCAACAACCGCCGGTCCACCTCGATCTCGCATTCGTCCGGCACAAAATTCACCTGCACCCCGCCTCGGATCAAACCCACATTCACCGTCGCCGGCCCCAGCATCGGATGCCGGTCCAGCGCCAGCCGCCGCCCATCCGTCTCCAGCGCTTGGATCACCCGTGTCATGTGATTGATCGCATTCACGCCCAGATGCGGCTTTGAACTGTGCGCCGTGACCCCGCGCGTCCGTATCTTCCAGCGGATCACCCCCTTGCTCGCAATCACCGCCCGCAAATCCGTCGGCTCCGCCACCACGGCCGCCGCCGCCGTCAATCCCTCGCACAACTTCACCACCCCGCGAAACGAAAACTCCTCATCCGCCGCCGCCGCCACCCAGATCTCGCACGGCGGCACCACCCCCGACTCCTTCACCGCCGCCAGCGCGTGCATCATTCCCGCCAAGCCCGCCTTCGTATCACACGCCCCCCGCCCATAGATCCGACCCTCCGCGACCCGCGGCTCAAACGGCGGAATCGTCATCCCCGTCACCGACGCCGTGTCCGTATGCGCCTCAAATACAATCCTCCGCCCCGCCTGCCGCCCCGGCAGCCGCGCAACCAAATTCGGGCGCCCCGGAAACACCTCCTGCGAAAACGTCTCGATCCCCCGCTGCCGGAAAAACTCCTCCACATACGTCGCCACCCCCGCCTCCGACCGCCCATCCGCATACGCCGGATTGACGCTGTTGATACGGATCAAATCCGCCAAAGTTGCGAGCAACTCGTCCGGTGCCCATGCCGCTTTCATCGCATAAAGCCCCTGCTCCCTCCAAACCGCACGGCGGTTCTTCCACACCGCGTTAATGGCCGTCCACAAGCGGCCGACTGGCCGACGCCTACCTTACCTGTTGCGGATGAAAGTGACCGCTTATCCCGGCCGGTCCGTAATAAGTCGGGTCCGTCTTCTCCGCAAATTCCACATGCCCATCCGCCATCGAAACCTGCGACCGCTCCTTGTGCCGGTACACCGCCAACTGCTTCCA
>CAZUUP010000466.1:0-4974 GCA_964623105.1 uncultured Akkermansia sp. | reverse complement strand
GCGACGGCTGGCTCTATTACGCCACGGACCGCGGTTCGCCGACCGTCACCCATGACGGGAACGGCTACCTCGGCGAATGGATTCTGCGCACGCATCCGCAGACCCGCGAAACCCAGATCGTCGCCACGCATCCCGTCGCCAAGCACACCATCCCGTGCAGCGTGCTCGATCCGAAGCGCATGATCTTCTACGGCGGCACCGCGGTCGGCCGCGACGCGCCCAACCAGAAAATCCAGTTCTTCGCCCTCGATCTCAAAACCCGGAAGCTGCTCCACGTCGCCGACGATGGCCCCTATCGCGTCCTCATTTTTTCACCCTCGACCGGCAAGGTCTTCTGGGAAGGCAAATGCTACGATCCGGAATCGAACACCATCACCGCCTCCCCAGCGCCCAACGTCCGCTCGGCCACGCAGGAAACGCCGCAGGGCATTGTCTATGGCACCTCCGGCACCAAGGCTGACCTGTGGGCCTTCGACGTGAAATCCGGCGCGGTGCGGCAACTCGGCAACTGCGGCGTCGCCAAACAGGAATACATCGCGTCCCTCGAGGTTGATCCACGGGGAAAATACTTGTACTACGTCCCCGGCGCCCACGGCGGTGCTGCCGCGGACGGCACGCCCGTCGTGCAGTACGAAATCGCGACCGGCCGCCGCAAGGTTCTCGCGTTCCTGCACGCGCATTTCTGGGACAAGTACGGCTACGCGCTCGACGGATCATTCGGCAACGCGCTCGATGAAAAAGGCGAACGCTTCTTCATCTCGTGGGACGGCTGGCGCAAAGGACAACCGCGCGGCTGGGAATCAGCGGCCATCACCGTGGTCCACATCCCGGCGGCGGAGCGCCCCTGACCGGCACCGCCCATTCCTCAAGGCGAAGCAATCCGGTAAAACCTCCGACCTAACCCCCGCGCCGCCACATCCACAAAGCGTTCCGCTTCCGCCGTCCCGACGAAATTCGTCACTTCCACCCATCGGACCAGATCCTCTGACGCCTCGACCCGGAAACTCCGCCCCGCCTCCGCCACCACATCCAACGTAAAACCCGTGCTCCGCAGCACGCTCAGCGACTGCGGCACCGGCGGCTGCACCACGCTCGCCGCCACGGTCAGCAACGCCGGCGCACTGGTGACCGCCCCCGCCGTATTGGAAACCACCACCGAATAGCCACCCGCCATCGCCGACACTGCATTCGTCAGCGTCAACACCGGCTCCGTCCGGCCTGCCAGATTCGTTCCCTGCCGCAGCCACTGATACGTCAGCAATTCCCCCGCCGCACCAACCTCAAACGTCGCCGTCGTTCCCGCCACCACCGTCACCCCCCGCGGTGAATTCGTGATCACCGGCCCCAACGTCCCCGCCGCCTGCACCACCTGCACCGCCACCGGGCTTCCCTCCGCTCCGGCCGCGACCACCGTCACCACCCCGGTCCGCTGCGTCCCGCCGCTGTTCGCCTCCAAAGTGAGCTGGATCGTCCCGCGATTCGTCCCTGCGATTCCCGACCCCACAGTCAGCCACGGCGCGTCTCCCGTCACCCCCGCTGAGTAAACCATCGTCCCGCCCCCCGCATTCGTCACCCCCAGGTTCAACGTCCCCGCCCCCGCGCCTTGCCCCGGCGGGTGCGACGGATTCACCACCAACCGCGCGGGCTCCGGCGTTTGAAAAAACAGCACCGGAGTGTACGACGAACAACCCGCCGGATTGCAGGCCGATACTGTCCAACGATAACCCCGGCCTGCCGGCAAAGTCGCCGTGTACGTCACCGTGTTTGTGAACACCCCCGTCTGCGAACCTAGATTCGGGATACCCACCAGCGCACTCACCACATCCCCGCCCGTCGTCGTGTCCGCCACGCTCAAATCATAAAACGTCGCTTCCCGCACCGCCCCCCACGTCAACGTCACCGTGTTGCTCCCCAGCAAAACCCCCGGCCGGTCCGCCGCACCCGGTTCGCCAACCCCCGGTATCCCCGGCTGCACCCCAATCGAGGCCATTCCTATCTCCGCCACCCAGCCCGGATTCTTGTCCGTCGCCCCGGTGTCAAACTGCACCTTGTACCACGTCAGCACATTGCTCCGCAAAGTCGCCACCACCGGCCCCTCCAACACCGTCCCCTGATCCCCTATCCGCCGCGTAGTCAAAAAGGTCCCCGCCGGCGTCGCCCGCACATTGACCGCGTCGATCCCATGCACCCGCTCCCCAATGCTGAAAGCCACGGTTTCCCGCTGCGTCAGCCACAACGCCATCCCTGCCAGCACCCACACGCAACCACTGCGCAGCAGGCCTGACCATCTCACTGCCTTGCCAAAATTCATGAACACAAACACCCCTCCGACTCTGCCTCAATGTGCCCAGAAACTACACCATCTTTCCGATTTCCCCAAATTTCCGTCCGATTCACCCATCCCGCGCCCCATTTCGCCCCGCCCGCGCCCGGCCACTCATTCCTGTTGCATGTTTTCCCTTACCCGCCAATCGTCATCCCAACACAACGCCCTCCCGCCCATGAGATTGCACCGCTTCCTTCCCCTCGTCGCCCTGCTGACCCTTGCCGCCGCACCCACGTTTGCGGCGGAATCCAAAGCCCGCCCCAACATCCTCTGGCTCACCACCGAGGACATCGGCCCCCACCTCGGTTGCTACGGCGACAAATACGCCGACACCCCCAACCTCGACCGCTTCGCCCAACGCAGCGTCCGCTACCGCCACGCCTGGTCCAATGCCCCTGTCTGCGCCCCGGCCCGCACCACCATCATCACCGGCCTCTATCCGCCGTCCACCGGTTCCGAACACATGCGCAGCCAGGCCCGCCTCCCCGCCGCCCTTCGCCTCTACCCGCAACACCTCCGCGACGCCGGTTACTACTGCTCCAACAACAGCAAGGAAGACTACAACCTCGAAAAAACCGGCAAGGTCTGGGACGAATCCTCCGGCAAGGCCCACTACAAGAACCGCGCCCCCGGCCAACCCTTCTTCGCCGTCTTCAACTTCACCATCACCCACGAAAGCCAGATCCGCCGCAAAGGCCACACCCTCGTCCACGACCCCGCCAAAGCCCGCGTCCCCGCCTATCACCCCGACACCCCCGAGGTCCGTCGCGATTGGGCCCAATACTACGACAATATCACCACCATGGACGCCCAGTTCGGCAAAGCCCTCCAGGAACTCGAAGCCGCCGGCCTCACCCAAGACACCATCGTCTGCTTCTACGGTGACCACGGCTCCGGCATGCCCCGCAGCAAGCGCTGGCCCTACAACTCCGGCCTCCACGTCCCCCTCCTCGTCCACATCCCGGAAAAATTCCAGCACCTCCGCCCTGCCGACTACGCCCCCGGCGGCACCACCGACCGCCTCGTCAGCTTCGTCGATCTCGCCCCCACCCTCCTGAGCCTCATCGGCGTCAAACCCCCGGAATCCTTCCAGGGCCACGCCTTCCTCGGCGAGTTCACCGCCCCGCCCCAACCCTTCATCTACGGCTTCCGCGGCCGCATGGACGAACGCTACGACCTCGTCCGCTCCGTGCGCGACGAGCGCTACGTTTACATCCGCAATTACATGCCCCACCTCCCCTACGGACAGCACATCAGCTACATGTTTGAAACCCCTACCACACAAGTCTGGCAGAAGCTCCACGCCGCCGGCAAACTCAACCCCGCCCAAAGCACCTTCTGGAAGACCAAAGCCCCCGAGGAACTCTACGACCTCCAAAGCGACCCCGACGAAGTCAACAACCTCGCAGCGTCACCCACCCACGCTGCCACCCTCGAACGCCTCCGTCAGGCCCAACGCTCGCTTGCCCTCAAAATCCGCGACGTCGGCTTCCTCCCCGAAGGCGAAATCCACAGCCGCTCCCAGACCTCCTCACCTTACGAAATCGGCCACGACAACTCCCAATACCCCTTCCAACGCATCTTCGACACCGCCGAACTCGCCTCTTCCCTCAAGCCCGAAGCCACCCCCGCCCTCACCCAAGCCCTCGCCGACACCGACAGCGCCGTCCGCTACTGGGGCGCGATGGGTCTCCTCATGCGCGGCCCCGCCGCCGTAAACTCCGCCCGAACCCAACTCCAGAAAGCCCTCGCCGACACCGCCGCCCCCGTCCGCATCACCGCCGCCCGCGCCCTCGCCGAACACAGCGACGCCGATGCCCTCGCCCGCGCCCTCCCCGTCCTCGCTGAGCTCGCCCCCCTCGGCAAAAACGACGTTTACACCTCCATCCTCGCCCTCAACGCCATCGACGCCCTCGGCCCCAAAGCTGCCTCCCTCCGCACCCAACTCCCCAAACCCGCCAAAGGCGAAGCCCAGGTCCCCGCCCGCATGCAAAGCTACGTCCCCCGCCTCCTCGAAAGCATCCACGGCACCCGATAGCCTCCCCTCTTCCACCCACCGCATCCTCGGTTTATCGGCCCGCGGGCGTCCTCGCCCGCTTTGGAAACCCGCCCGTCGTAAACGTTCGCAGCCACCAGCCTTCGGTCGTGCGCAAAAAACACATCCGCAAACAAGCGTCGTGCTCTGCCACCGAGCACCGCGAATTCGCCTCCCGCCCCGCTCCCACCCTCCCAACTTCCGCCTTCCGCCTTCCGTCTTCTATCTTCTAACTTCCGCCTTCCGTCTTCTATCTTCTAACTTCCGCCTTCTGTCTTCTAACTTCCGCCTTCTGCCTTCTGCCTTCTGCCTTCTAACTTCTACCTTCGCCCTCCGCCCACACCGCCAGTTTCTCCCGAAAAATCTTCGCGTTATGCCGGATATCCACCGGAAACGCCGGATGAAACAACACCCGCCCGATCTCCCGCGTCAGCGGATTCCCCGCACCCAACTCCAGCAGCTCCCGCCGCAACTTCTCCTCACTCTCCCCCCGCGCCGCCGTCTCCAACTCGACGCAAATCACCGGCTCCATCTCCCCCCCGCGCCGCACCCCCACCAACGCCGTCCGGAACACCGCTGGATGCGTGTTGAAAATCCCCTCGCATGGAATCGT
>CAZUUP010000465.1:1039-4975 GCA_964623105.1 uncultured Akkermansia sp. | reverse complement strand
AGTGCCGGTTAGTGGTTTGCCAGCGGCAGGATGGTTTTCAACTGCGGAATCTAGGTTCAGGCCGCCCCCGCGCGGATCCACACCCCAAAACCCGCACCGTCCCGGGTTTTCCGCCACGCCATCCGGACGCCCGCCGGCGTCGTTATCCCGCCCACCGTCCCAAAAACCGACCCCGGCCACCGCACCGTCACCAGCAGATAACGCCCCGGCGCCAACCCCGTCGTGGCACCCGTCCGCACCTCCGTCGAGTGCGCCAGCACCACGATTTCGCCGCCATCCCCCGTCGTGTCGATCGCCTCGCGCACCACCCCCGCGACCAGCAACCGCCACGTAGTTTCCGGGGTGTCCAGCCGCGGCGGCAGGTCGGGCCACAGCCGCCGCCGGAACCGCAAATTCCCCGGCAACCCGCGTTCACATTCATCCAGCACTTCGTTGATGACTTCGCGCGGCCCCCGCGCAACCGTCGTTGGGGAAACCCCGCCGGGTTCCATCTCGTTCACTTGTCCGGGCTTCCGTTCGCTGCTCGTCTTCATCTGGCGGCCTTTCGCTTTGGCGAGTGGTTCACGGTCCCGACCGGGACCCCGGGCAGCACCGCGCCGCCACGCCAGCCCACTCGTTCCGGCGCATCACCACCGTAGAAAACGAGCCCCCCTCCATCTGCCGGATCCTCTGTCGATTTCTTCCGACAATTCACCCGACAACCCCGCCAAGATCGAAGAAATCCCTCCCACTCACAGCCACCGCCAGGAAAGGCCGGAACAGGCCCATATCGCCCCCACCACCGCGAGCCCCGAACGCCCACACAAAAAAAGTGCGGCGCGGTGTCCCCACCGCGCCGCCAAACCTCCGCCCGCCGCCTCAGCCCCGCCGCCGCCTCACGGCAGCGTCCGGAAGGTAAAGTCCTCCGACACCCCCGTGTTCCCCCATTCATCCGTCCCGCGAATTTGGAAGTGATACAAAGTTCCCGGCAACAGCCGCGTCAGGATCGCCGTGTGTCCCCGCTTCTTTACGTTCGAGACCTTCGTCGCCAGCCCGTACGCGGTCGTCGTCCCATAGAGCACCTGCCGGTCCGAGTTCTCGCTCGCCGTCCACGTGATCGTCGCCCCCGTCGAGGTGATGTCCTTCACCACCACATTCGAGAACCGCGGCGGCTTCGTGTCCGGCGTGTAAAAGAAGATCACCGTCTGCGCCAGCGCCACCCCTTCCAGACTCTTCACCCCGGACTCCCCGCCCACCACCGTCACAAAGTAGGTCCAGTCCGTCTTCAAATTCACCGTCGGTCGCAAGGTCGCCGTCCGCGTCAACGCATCATACGTCACCGTCGCCAGCAGGTTCGTCGTCTGGTGCTTGCGCCGGATCGTGATGGTCGCCGGCGTGATGGTCGCCGGATCCATGTCCTCCGAGAACGTCACCATCACCACCGCCGTCACCGGCACCTGCCGTGCCGCGTTCGTCGGCGAGAAACTCAAGACCACCGGCACCGGCGGGGCCGTCACCGTCACCGTCGCCACCGCGCTCACCGCCACCCCCGCCGCATTGCTGGCCACACAGCGGAACTCCGCGCCATCCTCCGCCAGCGTCAACGGCGGCGTCACCAACTCCGGCGCCACCGCCCCGCCAAGGTCCGTGAACTCCAGCTCTCCCCGCAGCCGCCGCTGCCATTGCAAGCCGGGGACCGGCGCCCCGGTCGCACCCGCCCGGAAACTCGCCGTCCGCCCCGTCCGCACGCTCACGCTCACCGGCTGCTCCGTAAACTCAGGCGCCACCGTCGGCTCCCCCGCCACCTCGATCACCAAATTCGTGGACGGATCGGAAAACCGCTCCACCCCCTCCTGCAGCATCATCCATTGGAAATCATACCGCCCCGCCTCCGCCGGCGCGCGAATGCTGAACCCGAACGTGTACGTCTCCCCCGGCGCCACGTCATTCGTCAGCAGCACCCGCGGTCCGCCCCATGTGAAATTATCCACCGGATTTATCGATCCCAGCCGGTACGCCGCGCTTTCACTCCACACGTTCGTTCCCGTGTTCCGGAAGGTCACCTCGACCACCGCCACCCCGCCCGGCGTCATCCGCTCCGGCACCGTCTGCCCCACAAACTCCGCCGCATTGCCTCGCGCCGGCGGCGCCAACACCGTGATCACCGCATTGCTGCTCGCCTCCCCAAAATGCCCCACCAACTCCCGCAGCATCCGCGTCTGGAATTCATAGGTCCCTGGCACCAGCGGCGCCGTGATCGGGAAACTCACGGTCACCCGCTCGCCCGGTGCCACCGCCGTCCCCAGCGTCACCCGGTTGAATCCCCACGTCAGATTGTCCAGCGGATTGTCCGACCCCAGCCGCACCAGCCCGCCCTCCGGCCACACATTCGTCCCCGCATTGCGAAACGTCACCGCCACCAACGCCCCCGTTCCCGCCACCATCTCCGCCGGCAGTTCCTGTCCGATGAACACCGCGTCATCCCCCAGGTTCCCAACCTCCGCCACCCGCACCGCCGTGTCCGGGTTGATCTCCCCGAAACGCTCCACCGCCTCCCGCACCATCTGCCACTGCGCCCGGTACACTTCCGGCACCAGCGGCGCCGTCAGCACAAAACTGAACGTCACCAGGTCCCCCGGCGCCACGCTCGACTTCAACAACACCCGGTTCAATCCCCACGTCCGGTTGTCGCCCGGCAACACCGAACTCAGCCGATACCGCCCCGCCTCGCTCCACACGTTGGTCCCCGTGTTCCGCAACGTGATCGACGCGCGGAAAGTCCCCCCCGTCGCCATCAACGTCGGCATCACCTGCGAGACAAACGCGGCGTCATCCCCCCGGGCATCCCGCCGCAGCACCGCCACCGTCACCGCCCGCGACACCTGCCCGAAAAATCCCACCCCCTCCCGGATCAACTGCCACCGAAAATCATACCCCCCGGGCGTCAACGGCGCCGTGATCTCGAAAGTGAATGTCCCCACGCCCCCCGGCGGCACATCCGCGCCCAGCGCCACGCGGTTCAACCCCCACGTCAGATTGTTCTCCGGGTTCACCGAACCCAAAAAATAACCGTCCGCCGCCCGCCACGTCGTCGTCCCGATGTTCTCCATCGCCACCGTCACCACCTTCGTCTGCCCCTCCAGCAAATACGTCTGCAAATCCTGCGACTGAAACAACGCATTGTCCCCGTCCGCGGACGGCGTGGCCGCCGGCGTCTGCAAAAACCGCCCGCCCGGCTCCGCCGAACAACCCGTTGGATTGCACCCCAGCACCACCCACCGCAATTGCCGCCCCGGCGGCGGCACAAAAACGTACCGCAACGCCGTCGTGTTCGTCCCCGCCACGGCTGCCCCGGTCGCTGCATCGGTCACCCGCACTTCATACGACACCGCCTCCGGCACCGCCGCCCACGCCAGCGTCACCGTTCCACTCGGCACCAAATCGCCCGGCGCCTCCAACGCCCCGGGACTCGTCTCCGCCGGCACCGGCGGAATTACGGACAACGAAGCCAGCCCGATCTCCGCCACCCAACCGTCGGCGCCCGTGTCAAAATCCACCCGCAGCCAGTTCAGCACGAACCCATTGAGCCTCGCCACCACCGGTCCCTCCACGACCAATCCCTGCGCCCCTATCCGCCGGGTCGAGACGAATGTCCCTGCCGGCGACTGCCGCACATTCACCGCATCGATCGCCTGCACCCGCTCCCCCACATTGATCGCCCCCCAACTGTCGCCGACGTTGCCCCACAAACTCCATACCGCCAGCAATGCAAATCCCAGATTCCGGATAGTCCGCATAAGTTTCACGGTTTAAACCCAAATCGCCCAAGGTGCGACGCTTGACCGCCCCGGTTGGAACGCCAACCAAGGCAACAGCCATCCATCCTACCACACCTTCCTGCTCCATGCACAACTCCCCCCCCACAGCCCTGCTCCCCTCCGCCCCCCCCTCCCCTCC
>CAZUUP010000465.1:0-1029 GCA_964623105.1 uncultured Akkermansia sp. | reverse complement strand
CAATTCCCCCTCTCCCCTTCTCTCCATCTCCCGATCTCCCCCTCTCTCCCTCTCCCCCTCTCCCCCTCTCCCCTCACCTCCCCGCCCGCTCCAAAGCCTCCAGCACGATCCCCGGCGTCAGCACCTCCGGCAACACCTGCGGACCCTCCGCCGCGTTGCGCGGATACACCACCACCAATGGCACCGCCGCCTTTCCAAACCGCTTCAATTCCGCCGCGATCGCCGGATCTTCCCGCGTGTAATCCCCCAGCAACGCCAACGCCCCAATCGCCTTCAACTTCGCCCGCACCGCCGGAATCTCGATGCTCGTCTTCTTGTTCGCCTGGCACGTCACGCACCACTCCGCCGTGAAATCCACAAACACCGGACGCCCCGCCGCCCGCGCTGCCGACACCGCCGCCGCACTCCATGGTTCCCAGTCAATTCCCTCCGGGCTCTCCTTCACGATTCCTCCGCCACCCTTCACCGCCACCGGCGCACGCCACCGCAATTCCCTTTCCAGCGCGTAGCCATAACCCCCGGCCAGCAACCCCACGCTGATCACCATCGCCAACCCGCGCCGCCCCGTACCCCGCTGCACAAATTCCCCCCACACCCACGCCGCGAGCGCCAGCACCACCAGGAACATCCCAAACCACAGCACCCCCCGCTTGCCATAGTGATTCTCCGTCACCGAAAACAACCACACCGCCGTCGCCAGCATCGGGAATCCCATCACGTGCTTGAACCGCTCCATCCATGCCCCCGGTTTCGGCAGAAACTTCAGCCACGCCGGCTCCCAGCTCAACACCACATACGGCAGCGCCAGCCCGCAACCCACCGTCAGAAACATCAGCACAATGATGAACGGCGGCTGCGCAAACGCGAACCCCAGCGCAAAACCCAGGAACGGCGCGCTGCACGGCGTCGCCAGCACCGTCGCCAGCACCCCGTTGAAGAACGCCCCGCTCGCCCCCTCGCGCGACGCCAGCTCGCCCGCCGCCCCCATCGCCGTCCCGCCCCGCGACACCTCGAACACCCCAAACAAAT
>CAZUUP010000464.1:0-4995 GCA_964623105.1 uncultured Akkermansia sp. | reverse complement strand
GGATGCGACCCGTGTCTGAATAAGTCTTGCTGACCGGACGTGGAGGCGGATGTTTGGTGGAAAATGAAACTCCTGTCGCCGGTCATCTGGAACCGTTCCCGGGGGGCCGGGTTGTGAACCTACGGCTCGCCCCGCAATCTCGGTGGCTGTTGGGTTTACGTTTCCGTTCGTTCTGTGCGGCCTTGATGATCACCACGTCTGGCCTGATTGCGACGGGCGCTGCTGCTGACGGTCTCAAGTTTGGCACGAGTGCCAAGGGGGTGACGGCGGTGCTGGATCCGGCGGCGTCCGGTCAGCGTGCGGTGGCTGTGAATCTCGAGGCGGAGTCCGGGCGGGTGATGCTTGGCGCCCTGAAGAAGCAACTGGCGCCGGGGTTGTACCGATTCACTCCGCAGCTGCGGCTGCACCTGCCGGCGGATTATGATCAATCCCGGTTGCGTTTGACGCTGGCGTTGCTCGTGGACGGCAAAGCGGTCGCGCAAATGCCGTTGCTGTGGCCACATTTCAATGCGCATCCCGGGGCGTACACGGAATTCAGCCAGCAACTTTCGCTCACCAAGCCGGGCACGCCGGCGGTGGAACTTTCGTGGAGCGTTGCCGCCGTGGCTCCGGGTGAGCGACCCCGGTTGGTGCGCCCGTTGAAGGGGCCGTCGATCGACGAACCGGGCAGCCGGGCGTCGCTGAAATCCAAAGGCCCGTCCGACCTGGGCGATCTGGTGGGGGAACTTCAGGCGGATGTGGCGGTGGCGTTGACGGCGGTCAGCTATCCGGCGGTGCTCGCCGACCGGATGGGGATCGAGCCGGAAAGCACGACGCTGGCGGTGGAACGAGTCTGGCCGGAGAAGGTTCACGTCTATCCCGGCGAAGCAAATCCGGTCACCGTGACGGTTCGCAACTATCAGGCGCGGACGGAGACTGCGGTGGTGCGTCTGGAGTGGCGCACGGGTCTGGATGAGAAGTCCGCCCCGGTTGCAGCCGAAGTGGTGGTGCCGGCCGGCGGCGTGGCGCAGCACCGGTTCGAGTGGACCTCGGGCCGGCGGGAGTACGGGCACGAGGCCCATGCGACGGTGTTGTCGGCCGGGAAGATGGTTCACGCGGCGGGGGAATACTTCTCGGTGGGTGCGCCGATCTGGAAGACGGCGTTGCAAGGGAGCGGTTTTATCACGTGGTATGGGCGCGAGTTTCAGTTTCCGGAGCATGTCGAGGCGAACCGGCGTGCCTACATCAATGTGGAGGAGGCGTTCAGCTGGCAGCCGAGCAGTTGGACGGACCTGAACCCCGTGGGCGAGGACTGGTGGACCGGGCAGGGGAACGCGCATAACAGCCGCAAGGGATTGCGGCAGTGGATGGAGTTGAGCCACACGAACGGGATCAAGCTGATCACGTACTCGTGGCCGAGCGCGAGCGGGCCTGCGGGGATTGAATGGGGACGCAAGCATCCTGATCTCGTCACCCACGTGCAGGTGGGGTTGGCGAGCGAGTTTCATGATGTCGAGGATTTGCGGCTGTACGACCTGCTGCACACGAACGCGGTTTACAAGGGTTACCATTACGGCGTCTGGCACGGGATTGGGATCAATCGCGGTTACCTCAAGACCATTGATCTGGGGGCGGAAGAGATCATCCGGTCGGCGCGCAGTTTCGGGTGGGACGGAGTGCGGTTCGATTCGCCACCCGGCTGGAGCGCGATGGGCGCGGAGGAGGTGCAGGAGGAATTTCGGCGGCTGAAGGTCGTGGACAAGATGGCGAGGCTGGTTCCCGAGTTCATGGGGGTGCAGACGGGGAACTGGGATGAGCTGGCCATTTCGACCCGGAACGTGCGCTGGTTGCGGCATCGGTTCCAGACCGAGATCGGCCGACCGTTTGCCGTGTCTTACAATTACGGAGTGGATGTGGATCCGGCCGGCAAGGCGGTGCGACCGCCGGACTTTTTTCGCGAGTGTTGCAAGGAGGGCGGGCAGATCATGCACGAAGCCATCCGGCAGTCGGGAAGCTGGGAGGCGTATCGCAAGACGGCGCTGCAACAGGCCGAACTGGCGCGGCAGAATGGCGGCTTTCACACCGTGTTCCACCCGGACCGCGCGGCGGACTGGGGGCGCCACTACTCGGCGATTTACACCTTTGCCTCCGGCTCCCATCCGTACGGGAACTACGGCTGGGGTCCCCGGCTGGCGGGAGCGTACAGTCAGTTCATGACCCGTTATGGTGAGTACTGCTGGGATCTGGCATTGGCACCAGTCCCGCCAGACAAGGCGGGCGTAAGCGTGCAGAGCCAGTCGCCGCTGGTGTGGCGAGAGTATGTCCGCCAGCGGGTGCTGCCCGGGGGCGCGGTCCAGACGGTGTTGCACTTGATCACGCCGCCGCCGCTGGATGCCGTCGTGCCGGCGGGCCGGCTCGGGAGTTTTGCGCCGTGGCAGCAGGGTGTGGTGGTGAAACGGAAGGGCGCGACACAGCCGGTGGTGTGGTTGCTCGGAGCGGAACCGGCGACGCGGGCGGAGGTCTTGCCGGTGCGGCGTGAAGGCGATGATTTCGTGGTGACCGTGCCCGAGCACCGGCTCTGGAGCATGCTGGTGTGGACGGAGGGCCAATAGCGAATGCCGACGATGAAACGGAAACGCATGCGGACGAAGTGCTGGGGCTGGCTGCTGGCTTGGTGGCTCGGGGTGATGCCGGCAGCGGACGGGGCGGCGGCGGGCGACCCGGAGTGGAATTGGAAGCCGGGAATTGTGCCCAAGGCCCTCGTCGTGGAGGGCCTCTGGACGGATCACTTCCGGGTGATACCGGCGCTCCACGCGGTCGGGATTCGCCATCACCAAAGCTATGTTTCCCGCAGCCCGTATTTCGGGGGCTACACGCGTTTCTATCATCTGCCGTCGGCGGAAGCGCTGAAGGAGTTCTCTGTAATTGTCATTGCCAACCTCGATGCGCCATCGCTCGGGGCGGAGCGGTTGGCGGCGTACCGCGAATTCGTCGCGCAGGGCGGGGGGCTCGTTGTGCTGGGCGGGTACTGGGCCTTCAGCCGGGGGGCGTATGCGGGAACGCCGTTGGCGGAAATGCTGCCCGTGACGTTTCCGCCGGAGCACCGGATTTCGGAGGTGCCGGCGGGTCTGCGGCTCCGGCCCGGTGAACGATCGACCTGGACGGCGGCGGTGGATCTAAAGGCTGACCCCGTGGCGTTTTACGTGCAGACGCTCGTGCCAAAGCCGGACGGGGTGGTGCAATGGTTGGCGGGCGAGAAGCCGGCACTGGTCTCGGGAACCTTTGGGAAGGGGCGGGTGGTGGCGTGTGGATTGACGGTCAATGGCGATGCGCCAGCCGGGAGCATGCCGTTCTGGGATTGGCCGGACTGGCCAAAGATATTGGGACAGGCGCTGGATTGGGCATCGGGTGCGCGGCCGAAAATTCCTCCGCCCGTCGGTGGGGGAAAACCGAAGCTGACCGACGACGAAATGGGCGCGCTCACGTTGGGCGGAGTGGTTACGCCTGACATGGTGCGCCGGATTGGCGAACGCCCGACGGCGGAGATGGCCGAGGCGTTGTTTCAGTACGTCATGCGGTCCGAAGGCGGAGGGCAGGTGGACCTGGCGATGGTTGCGCCCACGTTGCTGCCGTTTGCCCGGGTCGAATGGGGCGCGCGGCTGCGCGAGTCGCTGAAGCAGTTCAGTCCGGACCTGAAGAGCCGGCAGGCCGCGCTGGTGCTGCTGGGTGCGACGCGCGATCCGGCAGGCTACGCGCCGCTCGTGCAGGCCTTGCAAAACGAGGAGATGAAGGAGGCCGCGATCAACGGCCTCGGCCGGCTGGGCAGGGCGGATGCGGTCCGGATGATTCTGGAAGTGCTGCAGCGGGCCGAGGCCGCGTGCAAGGCGACGGCGAGCGAGGACGTTCCGGCTCCGGGGGTCTTTGCGTCCGCCCACGGCAGCACGATTGTGGAGGCGGCGATCGCTCTGAACCGGTTGGGCGAAAGCGGGGCGGTTCCGCGGATGCTGGAGATTTACGGGCGGGTGCATTTGCTCAACCGGATCTTTGAGAATGCGGTGAAACGGCGGGTTGCGGAAACGGACGCGCAGGGCATCGGCATTCTCAAGCGGTTGCATCAAGGATCGCAGAAGCTGAACGCGATGCTGGCGAAGCTGCGAGCCGAAGCGGGGCCGGTACCCGAATCGCAGCGCGCGGCCTTCCTCCGGGCGGCGGCGGGCGCGCATGATCCGGTGGAAGTCGAATGGCTTTGTCTGGCGATGGAGCAGTCTGCGGGATCGACGCCGCCGGCGCAGTGGGCGGCGCTCAGCAACGCCCGGGATGGAATCATCGCTCGGATGGCAAAGGCGCTGGCGGAAGGGCCGTAGCCGGCGGGGGCTGGGCCAAAGGATGGCGGGGGGTGCCGGGGTGCGGCGTCGATTTCAACCGCGGATGACGCGGATTCCGAACGACGAGCTATCGCGAGACCCAAACGACGAGCGCCGTAGGTGCGCCAAGAAAGCAGCCCAAGGCAAAGTGAGTCGGCGAGCGACGCGCCGGGGGTCACGGTCCCCAAAGAGCTCAAAGCCCTCTCGGGGCAACACGAGCCGTCAGCCTCGACAGCACCCACAATTCAGGACACAACAATGCCATCGTGCGCCACAAGAACTGGATCAATTCGCTGAAGTTGGAGCAGTGGGCGGATTCGCTCTCCGCTCGTGCGTTGTTGCCACAGCTTCTGCGTCGTCTCATTCACGCCACCCTTGATGCATCGGATATCAGGCGTGCGCAGTTTCCAAGCGGTGAAGGAGTTCAGCGGCCCGATGAAGACGGCTTGACGGAGACATCAGCGGGCAACGCCAAGGTTCCGGCCGGGCTAGCGGCTTGGGAATCTGGTTGCAACGAGAACATCAAACGCAAGGCTGACGAGGACTTTGTCAAACGAACACCCGACGCTCAGACGACCTTCATATTTGCCACTCCGAGGGAACGGTGTTTGGTTTAGAACCCTAGAACTGGGCATAGAGTAGCCTGAGATGG
>CAZUUP010000463.1:0-5018 GCA_964623105.1 uncultured Akkermansia sp. | reverse complement strand
CAAACTCCCATACCACCTTGCCATCGGGGGAGTATTCGCGGACGAAGCCGTCCGCCTCCTGCGCCCCAAGATAGTTGCCATTTGCGATCTTGCGGGCAAGACGGGTGTCGCTGTGGGCGTTGGGACGGTTGCGCTTGAGTTTGACGTCCCGGTGAATCTTGCCTTCCTTGTCCACCTCAATGATCCGACCCGGCCCCGACTCCGCGATCATCGTGAGGCCGTTCTCGACCCGCTGAAAGGCATGAACCTCGACCCGTTGACCGGCATTGCCGTTCATCTTTCCGGAATCGTATTCCCAGACAATCTTCTTCTCGCGATCGACTTCGACCACGCGTTGAAAGCCCAACTGGAGCAGGACATTGCCGTTGGGAAGCAAATGGGCGTCATGGATGCCGCCGATCTTCATCTCCCACTCATACGAACCGTCCGGGGCGACAATCGCCAGCCGTCGTGTGGAATCATCCCCGGCAAGAAATCGGCGGCCCGGGCCGGTGGATTCCGCGGCGAGGGCGGCGGCCCCGGAGAAAGCGCAGACCAGAAAGGTTGATACAAGTTGGCGAAGATGGGATTTCATAAAGTGGCCGAAAGACTCCGGCAAAACCCTCCCGAATTCAACCTCGATGAATTGTCATCCTCCGCACCACACTCCCAGCGCAATATCGGCTAGACTTTCTCCACCTGCATTTTCCCCAGCAACCCCGCCGGGCGGAACAGCAGTATCGCAATCAAGATCGCGAACGCGATGGCATCCGTGTAGGTGCTGAACCGGCTGCCGTTGACAAAAGTTTCCACCACCCCCAGCAGCAGCCCGCCCAGCGCCGCGCCCGGGATGTTGCCAATCCCGCCCAACACCGCCGCCACAAACGCCTTCAACCCCGGAAGCACTCCCATCAATGGGTCAATCGCCTGATAATTCAGCGAATACAGGATTCCCCCCGCCGCCGCCAGCGCCGACCCGAGGGCAAAGGTGAAGGAGATGATGTGATCGTTGTTGATCCCCACCAGCGACGCCGCCTGCGGATTGAACGACACCGCCCGCATCGCCGTTCCGACCTTGGTTTGCAACACCACGTATTGCAACCCGGCCAGCAGGACCAGGGCCACAACCAGCACCACCACCTGATTCGACGAGATCACCAACCCCGCCACCTGAAACGCGTGCACCGGAAACAGCGACGGAAACGGCTTCGGCGCCGCACCAAACACAAACTGCCCGGTGTTCTCCAGCAGCAGCGAAACCCCGATCGCCGTGATCAGCACCGTCAGCTTCGATCGGTTGCGCAGCGGCCGGTAGGCCAGTCGCTCGATTAACACCCCCAGCACCGCACACACCACCATCGCCCCGCTCAACGCCAGCAAACCGCTCGCCAGCGATTCCCTCGCCAAGCCGCGCCCGATGTAATATCCCGCAAACGACCCGACCATGAACACATCGCTGTGCGCAAAGTTGATGAAACGCAGCACCCCGTAAACCATCGTATATCCGAGGGCGATCAACGCATAAATCGCGCCCAGCGAAAAGCCGTTGATCAATTGCTGGAGAAACTCAGTCAGGAGAAAGCCTCGTTGAGGTTTGCCGTCCGCAGCATCAGGGATTCACCGTCTCCTTGTACACAAACTTCCCCTCCTTTACCTCGATGATCACCGCCGGCTTCGTCGCATTCCGCCCGGCATCCAGCGTCGTCTTGCCGGTCACACCCACGAATTCCTTGGTCGCCGCGATTGCGTCGCGGAGCTTGGGACCGTCGGTTCCGCCCGCCCGCTTGATGGCGTCCGCCAGCACCAGCGCCGAGTCATACCCCAGCGCCGCCATCGCATCCGGCACTTCATTGTTCCACCGTGCTTGAAACTTCTTCACAAAAGTCCGCACCATCTCCGCCTTGTCCTCCGGCGAGTAATGCGTCGAGTAATACGTGCCGTCCATCGCCTTGCCGCCAATCGTCAGCAATTCCGGCGCCTCCCAGCCGTCGCCGCCGAACACCGGCAGGTTGATTCCCAACTGCCGCGCCTGCTGGACGATCAATCCCGCCTCCGTGTACTAGCACGGGGCAAAGATCGCCTCCGGATTCGCCGCCTTGATCGCCGTCAACTGCGCCTTGAAGTCCTTGTCGCCACTGCTGAACTTCTGCTCGATCACGATCTTGCCTCCGTCCGCCACGAACTTTTCCTTGAAGAAACTCGACAGGCCGACGCTGTAAGGCGCCCCCGCATCCGTCAACACCGCCACACTTTTCGCCTTGAGGGTGTTCTTCGCAAACAACGCCATCACCGTCCCTTGGAAAGGATCGATGAAGCACACCCGGAAGACATAGTCGCCCACCTCGGTCACCTTCGGATTGGTCGAACTCGGTGAAATCATCGGCACCTTCGCATTCTGGCAGATCGGCGCCGCCTCCAGCGACCGCCCCGACGCCACCTCGCCCAAGATCGCCACCACCTTGTCGCGCGACACCAGCTTCCGCACCACGCTCGCCGACTCGCCTTGCTTAGACTGCGTGTCTTCCGTGATCAGCTCGAACTTCCTTCCCAAAACCCCGCCCGCCGCATTCAACTCCTCGATCGCCAGCAGCGTTCCCTTGTGCGACGACTGGCCGAAAGTGGCCTCCTTCCCCGTCAGCGAGGCAAATTCGCCAACTTTGATCACCGCACCAGCACCACCTCCCTGCCCCGCCGGCGTCTCCGCTTTCTTGTCGCAACCAACCCCCAACGCCGCCATTCCCGCCGCCACGACCGGCAGAACCCAGAACTTCAAACAATCAATTCTCATAGTTTTCGCGCGTTTTCTCCGTTCCCCACTCGCTCCATGAGCAGTTACGCGAGGATACGACCGCCAGCCTAGGCACCCTTGCAGCGTGTTTCAACTGGCAAACCGTCGCCGCACACTCCCGCTCGGGAAAATCGGCAGAACGCACATCGATTTCCGCTCCGCGCCGTAATCGTGGGCGGCACATCAAGCCATCAGCAAAAACCGCCGAACTTTCGCAGAAAATATCGACCGCACACCTTCGTATATTGCGCACACACTTTCTGTTTGTCCCCCCCTCTTTACCCTGTACATTCCCGCCAGTTCCCGCAGCGGAGCGCTTTCTTGCAGTCCGCCCCGCTCCGGCGATCGCCTTAGCACATACCAACATGAAAATCAGTTTGCTCGCCCTCCGCCACGCCGCCTTCGCGCTGGCGCTCTTCGCCACGCTCTCCGCCCTCGCCGCCGCCAAGGCCCCGCTCACAAAAACCACCGGCCTCAACGTCCTCTTCCTCGGCGACAAAGGCCACCACCAGCCCGCCGAGCGCTTCAAGCAGCTCGACGCCGCCCTCAGCCCGCGCGGCATCACCTTCACCTACACCGAGAAGCTCGAAGACCTGAACCCCGCCACGCTCGCCCGCTACGACGCCCTCGCGATCTTCGCCAACCACACCAAGCTCGCGCCCGAGCAGGAGAAGGCGTTGCTCGATTTTGTCGCCGGCGGCAAGGGCCTCGTGCCCATCCACTGCGCCTCCGCGTGCTTCGGCAATTCCCCCGCGTACATCGCGCTCGTCGGCGGCAAGTTCAAAAGCCACGGCACCGGCGTCTTCAAGGAAACCATCGTCAACGCCGGGCACCCGATCATGCAGGGCCTCACCGCCATCGAGAGCTGGGATGAAACCTACGTCCACTCCGCGCACAATCCGACCAACCGCATCGTCCTCGCCGAACGCCGCGATGACAAAGGCGCCGAGCCTTACACCTGGGTCCGCACGCACGGCCAGGGCCGCATGTTTTACACCGCCTGGGGCCACGACCAACGCACCTGGTCCCACGCCGGATTCCACGCGCTGATCGAGAACGGCCTCCGCTGGGCCGCCGCCAACGGCCTCGAAGAATTGCACGCCAAGACCGGCCTCAAACCCTTCGAGTACGAGGAAGCCAACGTCCCCTTCTACGCCCCCGGCGGCGCGCGCAAAGGCGACACCAAATGGAACCAAATGCAGAAGCCGCTGCCCGCCGAGGAATCCGCCAAGCACCTCGTCACGCTCCCCGGTTTCGCGTCGCAACTCTGGGCCGCCGATCCCGAAATCAAGAAGCCCATCACCATGGCCTTCGACGAGCGCGGCCGCCTCTGGATCGCCGAGACCGTGGATTATCCCAATGAAATGCAGCCGCCCGGCTCCGGCCGCGACCGCATCGTGATTTGCGAGGACACCAAGGGCACCGGCCGCGCCGACAAGTTCACCGTCTTCGCGGACAAGTTGAGCATCCCCACCGGCTTCGTCTTCGCCAACGGTGGCCTCATCGTCGTGCAGGCGCCCGACACGCTCTTCCTCCAAGACACCGACGGCGACGACAAGGCCGACGTGCGCAAAGTCCTCTTCAGCGGCTGGGGCACCGGCGACACCCACGCGGGACCAAGCAGCATCCGCTGGGGTTTCGACAACTGGATTTGGGGCACCGTCGGCTACTCCGGCTTCAATGGCGAGGTCGGCGGCCAGCCGCACCGCTTCGGCATGGGCTTCTTCCGCTTCAAGCCCGACGGCTCGCGACTCGAATTCGTCCGCTCCAGCAACAACAACACCTGGGGCTTCGGCTGGAGCGAGGACGCCATCGTCTTCGGCTCCACCGCCAACGGCAATCCCTCGATGTACATGCCCATTCCCAACCGCTACTACGAAGCCGTCAGCGGCTGGTCCGCGAGCCGCGTCGATTCCATCGCGACCAGTTCACGCTTCTTCCCCGTCACCGAAAAAGTCCGCCAGGTCGATGTCCACGGCGGCTACACCGCCGCCGCCGGCCACGCCCTCTACACCGCCCGCAGCTTCCCGAAATCCTACTGGAACCGCACCGCCTTCGTCACCGAACCCACCGGCCATCTCGTCGGCAAATTCGTCCTCCAACCCAACGGCGCGGATTTCGTCTCGCAAAACAGCCGCACCTTCCTCGCCAGCGACGACGAATGGACCGCGCCCATCATGGCCGAGGTCGGCCCCGACGGCGCGCTCTGGGTGATCGATTGGTACAACTACATCGTCCAGCACAACCCCAC
>CAZUUP010000462.1:0-5024 GCA_964623105.1 uncultured Akkermansia sp. | reverse complement strand
CTCACCGCCACCATCGGCGACAACGCGGCCGACGGCCCGCATCGCGCCGGCTACAACGGCGTCTGGCACCTCCAGCACACCGCCGGCTCCCGCAACCTCTTCGTCCCCGCCTACGCCGGCCTCAACTTCGAGCACATCTTCAACGGCGACGCCGTCACCGATTCCAAGGTCTTCTTCGAACCCCGCGTCGCCCCGATGACCTTCAAGCAACTCTCCGACACCTCCGCCGAACTCCACCAACCGCCCACCCCCACCTTCCAACTCGAAAGCTGGACCCGCTTCCAGCTCGTCGCCCCTCATTACCTCGACATGACGTTCCGCTGCGTCGCCCGCCAGCACCTCTTCCAACGCGGCTACATCGGCCTCTTCTGGGCCAGCTACATGAACGCTCCCGCCGACAAAAGCATGTATTTCCTCGGCAGTTCCGATCGCACCCCCGGCCTCTGGACCCAGCTCTGCACCCAGCGCCACAACGACCAGAGCACCGTCCGCCATCGCGACGACCCCACGGAACTCACCTACGCCGCCGGCGGACGCGAAACCCTTTACCAATCCCTCTCCCAACTCCGCTACACCGAACCCTTCTTCTACGGCCACCACGACGACCTCGTCTGGCAGGTCATGTTTGACCGCACCGAGGGCATCCGCCTCACTCATTCTCCTTCCGGCGGCGGCACCAATTCCGAACTCCAGACCACCAACCCAGCCTGGGATTTCCAGTTCATCATTCCCAAATACGAAATCCTTCGCGAATACGGCTTCAAACTCCGCACCGTCCTCCGACCCCGTTGTTCCCGGGCCGAACTCCTCGCCGAATTTCGCCGCTGGCAATCCGCCCGTTGAACCCCTCCCCGCCAACCAACCCCTGACCGGTCATTCCCCGTGAACAAGCGAACTCTCGTCAAAAAAATAATCGCCCACCTTACCGGCGAACTCGAACTCCTCGCCAAAGCCGCCCGTGCCGCCCACTCCGAAGCCACCGACGAACAGAGCAAAGCCGAAAACAAATACGACACCCGCGGCCTCGAAGCCTCCTACCTCGCCCGCGGCCAGTCCCGCCAGGCGGCCGAAGTCCAGCAGGCCATCGATCAATTTCAGGCCCTTGCCCTCCGCCCCTTCGCGCCCGGCGATCCCATCGACCTCGGCGCCCTCGTCGAAATCGAATCCCGCGGCGAAAAGTCCCTCTACTTCATGGCTCCCCGCGCCGGCGGCACCGAGATCGAACTCGAAAAGCGCGAAATCACCGTCATCACCCCGCCCTCACCCCTCGGACAACAACTCTTCGGCCACCGTCAGGGCGAAAAACTAAAACTCCAACTCGGCACCCAGCGCACCGAAGGCCGCATCCTCGCCGTCTCCTGATTCCGATCGAAAAAAAATCGCACCACCAACCACCCCCCGAAATAGGAATCCCCGTCCCGTCGCTCGACCAGTCCCAAATCCCCTCCCCATCCGTCCGGCCGCCAATCCTCCCTTTTTGCGCCATTTTGCGTTTCTTGCGGCCATCCCCTTCCGCGCCCAGCCGGAATTTTCCCCACCAAATCCCGCCGCCTCCGCGTCACTTCAATCCCGCCAGAAACTCCACCAAATCCCTCAACTCCCGCCGCGTCAGCATCTGCCCCACACCTTCCGGCATCGCCGAGAGCCCCACCACCCGCGACTGAATCGCACCCTTCGCCACCCGCATCTCCCCATCCTCGAGCGACACCAACACCAACTCCTCCCCCGTCTCCCGCTTCACGATCCCCGCCCGCGAACCGCCCCCCTTCAACGTCACCACCACATTCTCGAACCCCGCCGCAATCTGCCGGTTCGGCAACACCACCGACTCCAGCAACTGCTCCCGGCTCAGCCGCGCCCCCACACCCGCCAGATCCGGTCCGACCGTTCCCCCCTTCCCCTTCAGCGCGTGACACCGCAAACACGCCACATCCTGCCGCTCCCGGAAAATCTTCTGCCCCGCCGCCGCGTCCCCACCCACCAATGCCGGACGCCACCGCGCCAGCACGTCCCCTGACGGCAAACTCTCCAGGTACCGCCGCAACTTTTCCTGCAAGCCCGCCGCCTTCCGCCGCTCCGCCGCCTCAATCACATCCGCCACCCATTCGCCCCGCAACGTCCCCGCCAGCATCCGATCCAGCAATTCTCCCAACACCGCGTCCGCCCGCCCATCATTCCACCGCCCCAGAAAATCCACCGCCGTCTGCCCCAACCGCACATCCGCCTCGCCTGTCAGGAAGCCCGCCAAAGTCGCCCCCTTCTCCGGAAACTCCACGCGATCCAGCAACTCAATCCCCGCCCGCCTGACCCCCACATCCGCATCCCCCAACGCCAGCTTCATCACCTCGCCCAACCGCCCGTAATTCAACCCGCTCAACGTCCCCACGATTTCCCGCCGCACCGCCGGACCCACCTTCCGCTGCTCCAACGCCTCGAACAATCCGTGCCCCGTCTCCCGCGCATTGAGCTTCGCCGCCGTCCGCACCACCGCCAACTGCACCGCCTCCGACTTGCCCGCCATCAAACCCGCCGCCACCGACAGAAACGCCCGCTTCGCCGCCGGCTCGCTCCGCCCCGGCAACGGACGCCACAGCCCCACCACCCGATCCAGCTTCGGCGGATTCTTCCAGTCCCCCAACACCTCGACCGCCTCCGCCCGAAACACCTCGGCCACGTCCAACCGGTTCGCCAGCGCCGCCAGCATCTTCGCGTGCCGCTCGGTCCCCAACCGGAAACACGCGTTGATCGCCCGCGGCAAAATGTTCGTCGGACAATCCACCTTCCCCACAAACATCGCCAACTCCGGCAAAGCCGCCTCGATCGGCACGTCGTTCACCGCCCGCGCCGCCTCGTAAACCAGCCGCGCTTCCCCGTCGTTGAAAAAACGCGCGATCTCCGGCCGCTCCAGCCGCCGCATGCAACGCAACGCCGCCCGCCGCACCGCCACCGACTCATCCCGCGCCGCCGCCTTCACCGCCTCCCAGCCACCCGCTCCGAGCAAAGCCATCATCCCCGCATGACTCAAAAACGGATCCGCATCTGCATTCGCCTTCAACAGCCGCACAATCGCCGGCACATCCTCCTGCCCACCAATCCGTGCCAGCGCCAGCGCCGCATGGAACTTCTCCCGCGCATTCCCCGCCTCCAGCAATCGATACACCGTCGCCGTCTTCCGCAGATACTGCGACCGCTGCGCCCCATGGACGATCATCGCCTGCGTCCGAATCTCCGCGTCCCCATCCGCGAACCACTCCCAAAACAGCTCGTTCTCGAACTGCACAAAATTCGTCCCGCCCGCCAATTCCGGCCGCCCGCGAAGCTGCTGTAACGCCCGCATCGCCTGCATGCGTCCCCGCGCCGAACCACCCACCCCGTTCGCCACCTCCACCAAGCTCGACAACGCACCCGGCAACTTTCCGCTCACCACCGTCACGTCCCCATCCACCGTCTTCAAAGCCGTCTTCCCAAATCCCCCGCGCCCAATCCGCGCCACCAGTTCCTCCTGCGCCGCCTCGCGCACCCGCGCACTCTCGTGCCCCAGCAACTGCAACAACTCCTCCACCCGCCGCCCCGCCATCCCCTCCCCCAATATTTTCTTCATCCCCGCCACCTCCGCCTCCCCCGCCCGCGTCGGATCGCTCACCCGGAAAATCCGCCCCTTCTGCGGCAGCCCCCACCCACCCACCCAATCCGCCACATACAGCGCCCCATCCGGCCCAAAGGCCAGATCCGGCGGCCAGCAGTTCCACACCAGCTTCTCCCGCTTCCCAGCGACAAACGACGCCCCCCGCGCCTCGACCGTGAAATTCCAGATGCCACCCGGAAAATCGCAGATGAAAAACTGGCCCGCATACCGCTGCCCCAACGCGCTCAACCCCGGATGAAACACCAACCCCGACGGCCCCTGCGCCACCTCCCCCGCCCACGGCAGCACATCATCCAGCTCCCCCCGCCACAGATTCTCCTGCACCCACGGGCCAAAGCCCTTCATGTGCTGATACGAGCAACGCCACCCGTAATCCCCGCCCTCCACCAAATGCAGCAACCGCGACTTGTCCTCGCCCGCCGTGTCATTGTCCACCGTGAACAAATTCCCCGCCGCATCGAACGCCAGCCCCTGCGGATTCCGCAACCCGATGCAAAAGACCTCCAACTCCGACCCATCCGCGTTGCAGCGAAACACCGCCCCCGTGTCCGGCAGCACCCGCCGCAGATACCCCGCTGTGAACCCCAGCCCCCGGATGTTTTCCGTCGGCGCGAATCCCCGGTCCCCCACGCTGAAATACAACTTCCCCTCCGGCCCGAAAACCAGCCCGTGCAAATCATGCCCCGAAACCCCCACGTGAACCCCGAACCCCGTCAACAAACGCTCCCGCTGCCCCGCCTCCCCCAACCGCCACAAATCCGGAATGCACGCAAACCACGCCTCACCCCGCCGCGCCACGATCCCTGCCGCAGTCCCCGCCGGAATCGCATCAAACCCCTCCGCCACCACCGTCGTCCGATCCGCCCGCCCCACACCTCCGCGATCCTCCAGCAACCGCACCAACTCCGATTCCTTCGTTAGCACCGCAAGATTCGTCGCAAACGTCCGCTTCAAAAACTCCGTCCGCTCCTCCACCGTCCGCAATCCCAGATCCTCCAGCAACCACGCCGGCTTCTGCGTGATGTCAAACACCGACTTCATCCACCGATGCGTCTCTGCCACCCACACCCGGCCGCGATCATCAATGCTCATCGCCACCGGATTCCGCAACATCGGCTCCGCCGCCCACAACTCCGCCTTCAACCCCGGCGCCAACTGCAGCTTCTTCACCCCCAGTTCCGCCTCCCCTTCCGCGCCGCACACAACGTCACCACCAGCAACCCACGCCGCCGCGCAAATTAACATCCGCAACCAGTACCGTGTCCGCATACCCCCACCGTACCTCCGCCCCCCCCACCTTCAACGCCAAATCCCTCCCCCTCTTCCCCCTTCTCGCCCTTCTCCCCGTCTCCCCCTCTCTCCATCCCTCCCTCTCTCC